>NZ_JBWKYN010000266.1:0-5402 GCF_059423785.1 Arcicella sp. GW458-12-2-14-TSB2
CACATACAATCTTAATATGTTGAAAATCAATTAGTTGTAAAATGTTAAAATAATATTGGTTAATATTTTTTTAATTATAAAAAGTATCAAAATGATACAATAAATTTTATCAAAATGATACATTAAGAATATAGCCTCATCAAATTAAAATGAAATAAATTATTAGAATATATATAATCATTTTGTTATGGAATTAAAATAAGCATATATTTACAAGGATTTTCAACCAAAAATCTAATTTTTTCAATCAAAAACCCAATTTTATTATGAACACAAAATTTTACTCTACATGGAAGAGTATGCTTTTGTCGTGCGTCTTTTTATTAAGTACGTTCTTGACAATGGCACAGGACAGACGAGTAACAGGAAAAGTTACTGGTGCGGATGGCCAGGGAATCCCTGGAGTATCGGTTCTTCTAAAAGGCACCCAAACTGGGGTTTCCACCGATGCAAATGGTAGTTTTGCAATCAATCTCAAATCAGGTAAAGATGTTTTGTTAATTTCAGCTATTGGCTATAAAAGCACTGAAGTTAAAGTGGGTACACAGAGTAACGTAGACGTTAAGTTAGCTGAAGACGTTTCTGCACTTGACGAGGTTATCGTAACGGGTTATTCTAGCTCATCAAAAAGAGAAAGTACAGGTTCTGTATCAACTATCAAAGCTAAAGACTTAGTAGCTGTTCCTTCTGGTAACGTTGAGCAACAGTTGCAAGGACGTGCATCTGGGGTTACAGTTATTTCAAGTGGTCAACCAGGGGCGGCAAGTTTAGTACGTATTCACGGTTTTGGTTCATTTGGAGATAATAACCCTCTATACATTGTTGATGGTGTACCTGTTCAATCAACAGATTTTTTAGCACCAGGAGATATTGAAACCACAACTATTTTGAAGGATGCTGCAGCAGCTTCAATCTATGGAGCTCGTGCTGCCAATGGTGTGATTGTTTACACAACCAAAAAGGGTGCAAAAAAAGCAAGAGCATTGGAAGTGACCTATGATGGATTGTATGGTGTTACCGACCCAGGTAAAGGACAAGCAATGCTTAATCCTCAAGAACAAGCAGATTGGACTTGGAATGCAATCCGTAACACAGCGATTGCTGATGGTACAACACCAAATTATGGTCACCCTCAGTATGGAACAGGAACAACAGCAGTTTTACCTGATTATATTAACGTAGGGGGAAGATCAGGTGTTATAGGTACGGTTGATTTAGCGGCAGAAAAAGCTAAATACAATGTTGACCCTAATGCAGGTGCTATTTATCAAGTAGTTAAAGCCAATAAAGCTGGTACTGATTGGTATGGTGCTATTACTAGAATGGCTCCTATATCAAGACACAACTTGGGCTTTTCTGGTGGAACAGAACATGGTAGATATTATTTTGGTTTATCTGCTCAAGAGCAAGCAGGTATATTGATTTATAACCAATTCAAACGTTATACATTCAGAGCTAACTCAGAATTTGATTTGTCTAAACATGTTAGAATTGGTGAAAATTTACAGTTTACCTATAAGTCTGTATTAGCTCAGGATAATAACGATTTGTTGAACCCTAATAGAAGTGGTGTAAACACTGTAGCTGGTGAGGGTGATGTGCTTTCAGCATTTAGAATGCCACCAATTATTCCTGTTTATGATGAATTTGGAGGTTACGCTGGTACTGCCGCTAAAGGTTTTAACAATCCTAGAAACCCAGTTGCTTCACGTGATGGTTCTAAGAATGATAAAAGTTATACTGCTAATGGATTCGGTAATATCTACTTAGAAATTGAGCCAATTCCAAACTTACTTTTGAAAACAAGTATTGGTGGTCAATATACAAATGCATACTCATATTCGTATTCACGTTTGCAATATGAAAACTCTGAAAATAATGCAAGCTTTGGTTACAATGAATTTTCTGGTTACCAATTTGGCTGGACATTTACCAATACTATCAATTATTTCAAACAGCTTGGAGACCACAAAATCAAATTATTGGGAGGTTATGAAGCTTTAAACACAGGCTTTGGTAGAGGTATTTCAGCATCTGGTATTAACCCATTCTCTACTGATTTAGATTACATCACTATGACAACAGTATCTGCAACAGGTAAGATTGTTAATAGTTATATCAACTCAGGGGTTACATTTTCATCAATGTTTGGTCAATTAGATTATTCATTTAATGATAAATACTATTTTACTGGGGTTGTTCGTCGTGATGGTTCTTCTCGTTTTGGTATCAACAGTAGATACGGTGTTTTCCCTGCGTTCTCTGGTGCTTGGCGTATTTCTAAAGAAGATTTCATGAGAGACCTTCCTTGGATTAGTGATTTAAAAATCAAAGGTGGTTGGGGACAAATGGGTAACTCAAATCCAGTAGATCCAAATAACCAATATAGTCTTTTTGCTTCTAATGTTGGTAACTCATTCTATGACATTAATGGTAGTAATACAAGTGCTGTATCAGGATTTTACAAAAGTCGTATTGGTAACCCTAATGCAAAATGGGAAACAAATACAACAATCAACGTTGGTTTTGAAAGCTCATTGTTAAAAGGTAAATGGGATTTAGCAGTAGACTTCTGGCAAAGAAAAACTACAGATGCTTTGTTTAGTGTTCCTCTTCCAGGTGTATTGGGTACTTATGCAGCAGCACCAGCTGTAAACGTTGGTACGCTAAGTAACCGTGGTATTGATATTCAAATTATCAACCGTGGTGCTATAGCCAAAGATTGGAATTATGAAGTAACTGCAACAGGTTCATTCCTTGATAATAAAATTACAAGCTTTGCTCCTAATATTTCTTATTTAACTGGAGGTACTTACCGCGGTTTGACGCCAGTACGTAACCAATTAGATAAGCCAATGTCTTCATTCTATGGTTATCAAGTTTTAGGGTTGTTCAATTCTAAAGAGGAAGTGTCAAAATCTCCAACTCAATTAGGTGCTGCTCCAGGTCGTTTCCGTTATGCTGATGTAAGTGGACCAAAAGGTGTACCAGATGGCGTTATTGATGCTAACGATAGAACTTACTTAGGAAGCCCAGTGCCAACATTTACTGGAGGTATGACTTTCAGAGTTACTTACAAAGCGTTTGATTTCTCTACATTCTTAGCTGTTTCTTTAGGAAATAAAATTGCTAACGTTAGTAAATGGTTTACAGATTTTTATCCTTCATTTACTGGTGCTGCTGTTAGTGCTAGAGTTAAAAATTCTTGGACTCCAACCAATACAAATACTGATCAACCTATTTTTGAAGGAGCTTCTAACTTCAGTACAAACTCTGAATTTAACTCATTCTATGTAGAAAATGGATCATATATGAGAATGCAAAATATCTCTATTGGATATAATATTCCAAAAAATGCATTGTCTAAAATAGGTTTGAAAAATGCAAGAATTAGTGGTTCTGCAAGTAACATTTTTACAATCACTGGTTACAAAGGTCTTGACCCAAGTATTGGTGGTGCTGCAGATACTAACTTTGGTATTGATATTGGTAACGTACCTATCACTAGAAGTTATAATATAGCGTTAAATCTTTCATTCTAATTGTTCTTTTTAACAACTGGTAAAAAAGTATTTAGTAAAATAAAACATGTCTTTAAAATGAGAAAATATATAAAACATCAAGCAACGATAACGTCTGTAGTATTAATGACGCTATTAGTATTTGCCTGTAAAGATAGTTTCCTAGAGGTACCACCAACAGGACAACTTGCAGGTGCACAGCTTTCAACCAAAGCTGGTTTAGAAGGCTCTTTGATAGGTGCTTATAGTATGCTTAACGGTAGAGGTAACCGTGTAGCAAGTAGCTCTAACTGGGTGTGGGGAAGTGTACTAGGAGGAGAAGCTAATAAAGGTACTAACTCTGGTGACTTTACTACGATTAACCCATTACAACGTTTTGATACAACACCTACAAACGGTGAAGTTGGTGGAACATGGGGTGTAAAATATGAAGGAATTCAAAGATGTAATACCGTTTTACGTTCATTAACTACAGCAACACCTGACGTGACTGATGCTGACAAAAAGCGTATTGCTGGTGAAGCGCGTTTTTTAAGAGGTCATTACTATTTTGAATTAAAGCGTTTGTACAACAACACTCCGTATGTTGATGAGTCTGTAGATTATGGTACAGGTGTTGAGAAAGTAACTAATACTGCTGATTTGTGGCCTAAAATTGAAGCTGACTTGAAATATGCAGCAGATAACTTACCAGAAACACAATCAGCAGCAGGTAGAGCAAATAAATGGGCTGCAGTATCTTATTTGGCTAAAGCATATTTATATCAGAAAAAATATGCAGAAGCTAAAACGCTATTTGACCAAGTAATTGCTAACGGTAAAACGGCTAATGGTAAGAAATACGGTTTAGTAGCTAAATATGCTCAAATTTTCAATGCTGAAAATGATAATCATGAAGAGTCTGTTTTTGCTATTCAGTCTGCTGCTAATACAGGTAGCGTAAACAATGCAAATTCTGATGATGACTTAAACTATCCTTATAATACAGGTTCAAGTGGCCCAGGTAACTGTTGTGGATTTTTCCAACCTTCTTTTGAGCTTGGAAACTCATTTAGAACAGATGCTAACGGTTTACCTTTGTTAGATGGTTCTTATAATTCAGATGCTAACGCTTTGAAAACAGATTTTGGTTTACAATCTGCTCAACCATTTACAATAGATGCAGGAAATGTTGACCCTCGTTTAGATCACTCAATTGGCCGTCGTGGTATTCCATATTTAGATTGGCAAGACCATCCAGGATACGACTGGATTCGTGACCAAGCTTATGCTGGACCGTATTCTCCTAAGAAGTTTATTTATTACAAAACTCAAGAAGGAACTTTAACTGACGGTAGTTCATGGACGCGTGGTTATGCAGCAATGAACCACACTGTAATTAGATATGCTGATGTTTTATTAATGGCAGCAGAGTGTGAAATTGAAGTAGGTAGCCTTGAGACTGCACGTAAATATGTAAATATGGTTAGGACTAGAGCTGCCAACAAGGCTTCATGGGTAACTAAAAATGGAGCACCAGCAGCAAATTATGTAATTGGTACTTATGATGCTGTTTGGTCTGATAAAGCTCTTGCTCGTACTGCAGTTCGCTTTGAACGTAAATTAGAACTTTCAGGTGAAGGGCATCGTTTCTTTGATCTTGTACGTTGGGGTATAGCTGAACCTACAATTAATGCTTATTTAACTTACGAAGGTAAGAAACTTGTTACAGCATTAGGTAGTGCTAAATTTACAGCCAATAAAAATGAATATTTGCCTATTCCACAAGGACAAATTGACTTACAAGGAGCTGA
This sequence comes from Arcicella sp. GW458-12-2-14-TSB2, assembly GCF_059423785.1. Lineage (NCBI taxonomy): Bacteria > Pseudomonadati > Bacteroidota > Cytophagia > Cytophagales > Flectobacillaceae > Arcicella > Arcicella sp. GW458-12-2-14-TSB2. The sequence goes on from NZ_JBWKYN010000266.1 coordinate 5,315, forward strand.
TATCCTAAAACAAAATCCTGGATATTAATCTTGATAATGTAGCTTAAACAAGAAAGGGATGGCAATTGCCATCCCTTTCTTGTTATAT
>NZ_JBWKYN010000267.1:0-5385 GCF_059423785.1 Arcicella sp. GW458-12-2-14-TSB2
ATATTTTGATTAGCGTCTTATTTCATTTGAAAGTAGAGAAATGTTTTTTCTATCGACTTCTTTTCAATCTTCATTTTTTATTGTACGATGACTACAAATCCTGCTGATACCAGAGCTTACTTTTTTAAAATAGATACTACTATCAAAAAAATTAGGCTTATACTTCAAAAAAAATTAGACGATGCCAACATTGACCTTACTGTAGACCAATGGGTTTTATTAGACCATATCAAAAGACACGAAGAATTTGGTATTAGTCAGAATGAATTGGCAGAAATGACCGTGAAGGATGCTCCGACAGTTACCCGAATCATTGATTTATTGGTAAAAAAAGGGTTTGCCGAAAGAAAAATGGCTACTAACGACCGCCGTAGATTTATGATTACGCTAACAGATGCAGGCAGAGAGAAGTTTGAACAAGCCAATCCCATCGTAGTGGAAGTAAGAAGGAAAGGTTGGGGTGATTTATCAGAAGAAGATTACAAAACCTTCGTAAAGATTTTGGATGCTATTTATACTAATATTACGCACTAATTAGTATTATAAATTTTATTTACCCGCTGATTTTAGAGATAAATGCCGCTGATTTACGCTGATAAAGAATCATAGACTCTGCGTAAATCAGCGGTATTTATCTGTGCAATTTGCGAGGAAATTTTGCCTAAAAGTTGGTTAACCAACAAAACTACAGCATCTAAATTAAGACATTTCCCCTGCTATAGAATACTTCAAATTCTTCTTTTTTTCCGCAAAATAAGTGTTTTGACCTAACACATACATCAACTTGGTAATAGCTGCTTCGGTGGTTAAATCTGCACCACTCACTACGCCAATTTCTTGTAAATACTGGCTAGTTTGATAATGTCCCTGTGTTACTCTGCCACCATTACATTGAGATACGTTATAAATAATAATTCCTTTGTCGATAAACTCTTTCATCAAGTCTAGAAACCATTGTACGGTTGGTGCATTGCCAGAACCAAAAGTCTCCATCACAACACCTTTTAGTCCCTCAATACCCAAAATACTCCTGACTACTTTTTCCGATATTCCTGGGAATATTTTCAAGATTACGACATTTTCATCCAAACAATCATGCACAATTAATTTAGCATTAGGATGATGGTGCTTGATATAAGGCTTGTTATACTCAATCTTTACTCCTGCTTCTGCCAACACTGGATAATTCTCTGACTCAAAAGCATTGAATTGAACGCTCTCGTTTTTTCTAGCACGATTGCCCCTTAATAATATTGAATTAAAATATATACATACCTCAGAAATAACAGGAGCATTATTAATTCGGTCGGCTGCAATTTCAAGGGCTGTAATAAAATTCTCTTTCGCGTCTGTTCTAGCTACTCCAATAGGCAACTGAGCTCCTGTAAGAATAACAGGCTTATTGAGGTTTTCTAACAAATAACTCAAAGCAGAAGCCGTATATGCCATGGTATCTGTTCCGTGGAGGATTACGAATGAGTCGTACTCATGATATTTTTCACCAATGATTTTGGCTAATGTAATCCAAACCGCAGGATTCATATTAGAAGAATCCAATAAAGTATCAAAGGTAAGTACTGAAATATCGAAATCTAAACGAGCCATTTCAGGTAAATTTTCAGGAATCTGGGCAAAATCAAACGGTACTAGCCCATCAGATTTAGCATCATATACCATCCCTAAAGTTCCTCCTGTATAAATAACGAGTACTTTTACATCGCCTTTACCATGAGTTTTCGTGTTGATTTTTATAATATTATACATGTTTGCTGAATGAATTATAAATGGTCAATATAAGTTTAATGCAATGAAGCTTTACTAATTAATTACATAAATTAATAGCATTTTTAGTAGTTTGCTCAATGACGGTTTCTACACTACAAGCCATCATATCTGCTACTTTCTGTGCAATAATCGTTAGGTACGACGGTTCGTTCCTTTTACCTCTGTAAGGTACAGGTGCTAAATAAGGGGCATCTGTTTCTAACACAATTGACGTTAAATCAATGTTAGGCAAAATTTTATCAAGTCCTCCGTTTTTAAAGGTAGCTACCCCTCCTATTCCCAAAAGGAACCCTAATTCTATGGCTTTTTGGGCTTCTTCTAATGTTCCTGTAAAACAGTGGAAAATTCCTTTCAGATTTGGGTCTGCATTTTTTTCAATCAATGCTACAGTTTCCCAAAAGGCATTTCTTGAATGAATATCAATCCATAAATTATGTTTTTTAGCTAATTGACATTGGTACAAAAAAGCCTCCTCTTGTTGTTTCACAAAGGTTTTATCCCAATATAAATCCATTCCAATTTCACCGATAGCAATAAATTGATATTTGTTCAACCATTCTTCTACAATGGCTAATTCTTTCTCAAAATCTTCTTTTACATAACATGGATGTAGCCCCATCATCGGAAAACATTGCGCTGGATATTGTTCTGCCAGCGCCATCATTCCTTGAATAGTTTCAGCAGCACAATTAGGCATCCAGATTTGCGAAACACCTGCTGAAAAGGCTTTTTCTAGCATTTGGTCACGGTCTTCTAAATAGGTTTCATCATAAATATGTGCGTGAGTTTCAATGATTTGTAATGTTGATGATAAATTGTTCATTATATTGTTTTCTTGGGTTAGCGGTAGGCTATTAAGCTATGAGCTATGAGCTATGAGCTATGAGCATTTTGTCTTTGTAAAGAGCTTGTAATTTTATCATAAGCGCGGGAATTAATTCCTGATAATTACCAACATCTTTTAAAAATTTAAAATGATGATGTGACTATTGATAAAATTGGTTCAAATCGCCTTTCAAACCGAGCTTTGGTCGTCTCATGTCACAGCCCGACTACGTGAAACTCTTATTCCTAGCGAGGGACTTAAGTCCCTCGCTAGGAATAAATACCTTGATTATCAGTTGTTTATATACTTATGAATAATCAATAGGTCTTAAGTCACCCCGCAAGTGATAAAAAAGGACATTTATTCTCAAAACACAGAGAAACCTATTTTAGGCAAACACAAAAGACAACTCAAAACTCATCACTCAAACATAAGGACCTCCTCACTTATAAATTCTTCCTTTCCAATCTACCGCCACGGGTGAGTAATAAAATAGAATCATGGTTAATTGCCAACAATTTGCATAGATTTCATACAAAATTAAGTGTTTTATCAGGTGAAATCGCCTTAATTTCAAAATTGTTGGTAAAACTGTAAAACTTTGATTAAGCCATTTAATCAACCAAAGAATACCTGCTAGTTTCCAAGAAAAGGATAAACCCACAATTAATAAAATTGGAAGTAATAGGGCTTGCAAAAAAAGTAGTGTCACAATCCACCACGGACATTGCAACGCTCCGACCATCCAGCGTTTTCTTTGATGAAGAAATTCTTTCAAATTTATCATCGGGAGGGTTTGATTAAACACTTCTCGGTTAATCGTATTCTTAAAACCAAAACCTTTTTTCACTACTTCATGAAACAAGGCAAAGTCCTCAGTAATGGAAAAAGGAATTTTGGCATAACCTCCAGTAGCTTCGTAAGCTTTGCGAGTGACGGCTGAATTATTGCCCAAACCAGTTAACGGAATTTTTAAATCAGCGGCTATTTTTAATAGTGTAAGTGCATGAAGCCAGTCGATAGACTGGAAATGATGCCACATACTGGTGCCTTTAATATCAGTAATTCCTACTTGATGTCCTATCTGTTCATTAGCTTCAAAATTAGCAATCATTCCTTCTATCCAATCGGGATTTACAGTAACATCAGCATCACAAATCAAGAAATATTTACCCGTTGAATACTCGTATAAATTTGCTAATACATTCGCTTTACCACGTTGATGGTTAATTACCTTCTGAATATCAACAAGTTGAAAATGGGGTTTTTCTTTAATGAAATCTTCGACCAAAGCTTTGGTTTGGTCTTCAGACTGATCATTACCGATTAATACTTGCAGGTTTGCTATGGGATAATTGAGGTTTGCTATCGATTGAAGACATTTCAAAATAGTATCTTCTTCATTTCTGGCCGCAATCCAGACAGTTACATTTGGTCTTGAGGAAATCTTCATTCAGGAAAGGTAAATATGACATTCGTTTTATAATGCCTTAAAAGTAAAACCTTTTTCTGAGAAATGTGATAATACTCTTGGCAAAGCATAAGACATATTTTTATTGGCTTTTATACTATCATGAAATAATACGATTGAACCGCTTTCAGTATACCGTATCGTTTTCTGCAAGACTTTCTCTGGGGATAAATCCTTAGAAAAGTCACCTGAAAGCACGTCCCACATTATTATGTCGTGACTTGGTAAAATATCTGTTGCCTGACTTTTCTTGATGCGACCATAAGGCGGACGGAATTTTTTCTTTGCCAACACCGTGTTTTGTGCCAAAGAATAATAGTCGCTGGTTTCAATAATGGCTTCACATTGTTGGAAATTCTGCAAATAAAGTTCGTCCTCCGTCTTCCAGCCTTTTAAATGATTGAAGGTATGATTGCCAATAGAATGTCCTTGGGAAATAACTTTTTTAAATACATCAGGATGCTTTTTAATATTATCCCCAATACAAAAAAATGTAGCTTTCGCCTGAAATTTAGCTAACTCATCCAATACAAATTCTGTTACCTCAGGAATAGGACCATCATCAAAAGTAAGATAAATTGCTTTTTCTGCATTCTTTACTTTCCAGACAAAATCTGGATAAAAAGCCCGCATCAAGAAATTGGTTTTATGGATAAACATAGGGAATTAACAAAATTAAAAATCACTATTTATTGAGCTTGAATTTTATAGTAACATCTCAAAATTATAAAGTATGAGGATCGAGTACTTGTAAATCTTTAATATTTTTAAAATCAGCTATATTTCGTGATATTAAAACTAAATTATTAACAAGTGCTGTAGCAGCAATTAGGGCATCGGGGAGTTTAATTTTATTGTTTTTTCTTAATTGAATACAAGTATCTACAACCTCTTTTGTTAAATCCAATACGATTGAATCATTCATAAAATCATTTAAGAGTTGGTAATGTTCAATAGGAGCATTAAAACCTAAAACCTCAATTTTAGTCACTATAGAGACTATAGGAGTTTCATCGATTACAACATTCATAAAATTCATACCGCTATCAGTTATTTTACTTCCGAGATAATCAATAACTGCATTAGTATCAATCAAATATCATTTCTGTTCCATTCTTGTCTACTTTGAGATACATCATTTTGAAGCTCTTCAACAATTTCGAAAGGTAATTTCCCAGCATATTTTTCAGATAGCTTTTGTCTTGGCTGGCGAGGTTCTTTTAAAACTTTTATAAGTTGTAAATCTTCTAAATCTTCTAAAAGTCTATAAGCTTTGTTATCTTTTATTTCTACAAGTATAGTT
>NZ_JBWKYN010000268.1:0-5298 GCF_059423785.1 Arcicella sp. GW458-12-2-14-TSB2
TATTTAACCAAGACATATCATACTTTTTTATGATTTTGTTAACTCCCAAAGAATCACTATCAGAAGCAATACTCAGTAATTGAATTTTTGTTTTGTCTAATTTTTCATATATTTTTTTTAATTCTGGTAAATTTTCGATACATGGGGCACACCATGTACCCCAAAAATCTATGAGTAGATATTTATCTTTTTCAATATTATCAAAATACAAGCTATTAGAGATATAGTTCCCAACCTGAATACCAATAACATGTTTAGACTTTATGGTACTCCTCATATACAGTGTGTCGCCAGCTAACGATATTTTAGATATATAAAAGTTTACATTTCCAAGTCTTAGTGAATCGTAAGCCTTAAATGAAATTAGATTTACATTCGGTTTTAATGTTTGCTTATAGTCTTCCTTTTTAAAGAAAAATAGCGATGTCTTCCCCTCATTAAATTCAGCAGATATTGAAGTGTTAGAGCTTACAACTACATACTCCTCCCCATTTACATTAAAGCTACCTTTATTAAAATAAAAATGTTCAATCATTAAGTACAAGTCATCCTCAATAGGGTTTCCATAAGTTGCTCCCGTCTTAAAAGGATTTAGTTTTACGATAGTTTTAATCCATTGAGTTTTCTGTCCATTATCAAATTCATATTTCACAGCAATTACAGGTAGTTGTTTCAGTATTTTTTCATCTTTAATATCTTTGCTTTTAAGGCTAAAATCCCCTTCAATGTAATATGGAGTATCATCCCTAAAATCACTATTCCTATTAATATCTGCAATTATTACACGCTTATTCTTATTAATTTCACCAATAAAAAAATCTACATAATAAGCAGTTTTGCGTGGTTTAGATACAATTAAAGGCAGTATTTTATATATTTTCAATTTTTCTTCAAACTCTTCTTCTGACACTCCACCCTTTAGATATTCTTCATACAATTGTTTTTCTTTTTGAAAATAGGCTCTTTTTACAATTGACTTTCTTATGTTCATATCAGGAAATCTATATAAAGAGTCTGAGCGTAGGTTTAAAAAGGTAGTTGAATTATAAAATGGACCAACACCTATTTGTTTATGTAATAAAATTTTTTTTACGGTTTGGCTATGGATATATTGAGTAATTAAAAAAAAGAAAAATGGAGTTAATAAAAAGGCTTTGTGGTTTAACATTGCTTGATGTAGTTTAAATTTACAAAATCACAGTTTTTTATTATACCAATTTAACACCTATATTTATCCAAAACAAACGAGCTCCAGATACATTTTAAATAGTCTGGAGCTCGTTTATATATTTATATCACCAAAAATTAACTACACATCAATCTTCGCATATTTTGCATTTTTCTCAATAAACTCTCTACGTGGTGGTACTTCGTCACCCATCAACATTGAGAATAAATGATCGGCTTCTACTGCTGATTCTATCGTTACTTGTTTCAAAGTACGTGTATCTGGATTCATCGTAGTTTCCCACAATTGTTCAGCGTTCATCTCTCCAAGACCTTTGTAACGTTGTACTCCTACTGAATCTTCTTTACCATTACCTGCAATGCGTTTGATAGCTTGCTCACGCTGTGTTTCTGTCCAGCAATATTCCATTTGCTGTCCTTTCTTCACTTGGTACAATGGTGGCTGTGCAATATAAATATAACCTTTATCAAGTAAATCTTTCATATAACGGAAGAAGAAAGTCAAAATCAATGTTCTGATGTGAGAACCATCGACATCGGCATCCGTCATGATGATTACTTTGTGGTAACGTAACTTTTCAGTATTTAAGGCTCTTTCATCGCCATCTTTACCAAAGCTCACTCCCAATGCAGTAATCATATTCTTGATTTCTTCACTTTCGTAAATCTTATATTCTTGGGCTTTTTCTACGTTCAAGATTTTACCTCTTAATGGTAAAATAGCTTGAAATGCACGGTTACGACCTTGTTTGGCTGTACCCCCTGCTGAGTCCCCTTCTACTAAATACAATTCACAGATATGTGGGTCATTATCAGAACAGTCAGCTAGTTTACCAGGCAAAGAGTTACCACCCAATACAGTTTTACGCTGAACCATCTCGCGAGCCTTACGAGCCGCATGACGAGCCTGAGCTGCCAATACAACTTTAGCCACAATCTGGCGAGCCTCTTTAGGATGTTCTTCTAACCACGACTCTAGCATATCAGACATAGCCGCCGAAACTGCTCCTGATACCTCACCATTCCCTAATTTGGTTTTGGTTTGTCCTTCAAACTGAGGTTCTGCTACTTTTACAGAGATAACAGCAGTTAAACCCTCACGGAAGTCATCACCAACAATATCAATTTTTAGTTTATCTAAAGCACCCGATTTGTCAGCATAGTTTTTCAACGTACGTGTTAAAGCACCACGGAAACCTGCCACGTGAGTACCCCCTTCAATGGTATTGATGTTGTTTACATACGACACTACGTTTTCAGTATATGAAGTATTGTACATCATCGCTACTTGCACAGGAACACCATTTTTGTCTCCTTCCATGTAGATAGGTGCTTCAATGATTTTATCACGGCTTGCATCCAAATACAGTACAAATTCACTTAAACCACCTTCTGAGAAGAATAAATCGCTTTTAGGAGTACCATTTTCATCTAAATCACGAAGGTCTGTTAAACTAATTTGAATACCTGCATTCAAGAACGACAATTCACGCAAACGACCTGCTACTGTTTCGTATTTATATTCAGTTACTGTGAATATAGTAGCATCAGGCTTGAATGTAACGGTTGTACCTGTACGGTCTGTTTCACCTACTTCTTTTACAGGGTATTGCGGAACACCTATTTTATATTCTTGTTGGAAGATTTTTCCGTCACGATTTACGGTTACTTTTAAGTCTGTTGAAAGAGCATTCACACATGAAACCCCCACACCGTGTAAACCACCAGATACTTTATAAGTGTCTTTATCAAATTTACCACCTGCGTGAAGAACCGTCATTACAACCTCTAAAGCAGATTTTTTCTCTTTAGTGTGCATTCCTGTAGGAATACCACGACCATTATCTTCAACAGTGATAGAATTATCAGTGTTGATGGTTACTTTAATCGAATCGCAATGACCTGCTAAGGCTTCATCTATCGAGTTATCAACAACTTCCCAAATTAAGTGGTGGAGACCTTTAAATCCAGTGTCACCAATGTACATGGATGGACGTTTTCTTACTGCCTCAAGGCCTTCAAGCACCTGAATGTTATCGGCATCATAATTAGCTCTACTATTTTCTTCTAGTTCCTGATATTCTGACATATTTTATTTGATTTTGGAAGGTTGATTTTGAATGTCTTCAATATTTTATATACTAAACGACAAAACCTCACTTCCATTTTCATTTATATTTTTTGAAGCTTTTTGTAATGTGGTGTTTAATCTGCCCAATTTGCTTTATTTCCAATTAAAAAGTAAAAATACAAAAAACCTATCAAATCATCTAACGTTTGTTGATTTTTGCATAGAATTTGGGCTAAAAAACAGGCTTTTTTACAGAATTGATGAAATGAAATTTTAGTATAGATTTTATAAAGCAAAATAATGTAAAAAACCTCGCCCAAAAGATGAGCGAGGTCTTATAAAAATTATATTAAAGAGCTGGTTTTTAGTGCTTAAAGTGTCTAACACCTGTCATCACCATTGCCAAGTCGTTAGCATCGCAATAAGCTATTGAATCTTTGTCTTTAATCGACCCTCCTGGCTGAACGACCGCAGTAATACCTGCTTTATGAGCAATCTCAACACAGTCTGGGAACGGAAAGAATGCATCAGAAGCCATTACTGAACCTTGTAAGTCAAAACCAAACTCAGCAGCTTTATCAATGGCTTGTTTTAAAGCATCTACTCTTGAAGTTTGTCCAACTCCTGATGCCAATAACTGACCTTCTTTCGCTAAAATAATGGTATTAGATTTAGTATGCTTACAGATTTTCAAAGCAAATTCCAATGCACGTAATTCTGAATCAGTAGGTATTTTTGTCGTTACAGTTTTGAAATCAGCAACGGTTTCTGTCGCTAAATCTTTATCTTGTTCCAATACCCCATTCAATAATGTTTTGAACATCATTGTTGAATTTTGTACAGGTTTACGTTTTAACAAAATACGGTTTTTCTTAGACTTCAATATTGTCAAAGCTTCTTCAGTAAAATCTGGAGCAATCAAAATCTCGAAGAACAATGAATTCATTTCTTCAGCAGATGCTTTATCAACAGTTCCGTTGGTAGCCAATACTCCACCAAATGCAGAGATAGTATCACAAGAAAAAGCATTCAAATATGCCTGATGAACCGTTTCAGCAGAAGCTACACCACAAGCATTCGTGTGTTTGATGATGACAAAGGATGTCTCTTTGAATTCATCTAACAAAGTAATACAAGCATCTACGTCGACAAGGTTATTGTATGATAATTCTTTACCATGCAATTTATCAAACAAGGCATCTATATCACCATAAAACGTAGCTGATTGGTGTGGGTTTTCGCCATAACGAAGCGTACTTTGTGGTAAAGATTTGAAATCATAAATATCATTAGTATTACCATTAAAATAAGCATGAATGGCAGTATCATAATGAGAAGATGTACCGAAAGCCAACATCGCAAATCGTTTACGATCTAACAAATCTGTACTACAGTTTTTGGCTTGTAAAATCGAAAGTACTTCTGCGTATTGAGTGCGAGACGAAACAATCAACACATCATTGAAGTTTTTAGCAGCACCACGAATTAGTGAAATACCACCGATATCAATCTTTTCGATAATATCATCTTCAGATGCACCACTTGCAACTGTTTCTTCAAAAGGGTATAAATCAACAATCACTAAATCGATTGAAGGAATTTCGTATTGTGCCGCTGTAGCTACATCACCTTCATGGTCACGACGGTAAAGAATACCACCGAAAACTTTTGGGTGAAGGGTTTTTACTCTTCCTCCAAAAATAGAAGGATAACTTGTTAGGTCTTCTACTGCTGTCACAGGAATACCTAATTCTTCAATAAAAGTTTGCGTACCACCTGTCGAGTATAATTTTACTCCATTTTGATGAAGTAATTCGACAATCGGAGCGAGTCCGTCTTTGTAATAAACCGAAATAAGAGCTGATTGTATTTTTTTGGAAGACATGATTTTGGGATTCTGAGCAACAGGAACTTACCCATTAACTCAAAGATTGTTCAAACGAAGGTACAAAATTAATATATTTTGTATTTTTCATAGTATTTTCCTTGAATTTTATCAGAATACAATGATTATTTTTAGATTATTTTCTTGCTAATAG
>NZ_JBWKYN010000269.1:0-5289 GCF_059423785.1 Arcicella sp. GW458-12-2-14-TSB2
CCACAGTATAATAGAAGTAATAGTTTTCTTTTTTATAAAAAATTAAATAAAAATTATTATGATTAAATATAAGATGTTGTTGAAAACTTTTTTGAAGGCTCTTTGCTTCGTCATTTTCGTAATGGGGTACTTTGATGTTTTCAGTCAAGATGCTCAGTTGGGAATTGAATACCTGAAATCGGGGGAATATGAAAAGGCGAAAACGATTTTTCAAAAATTGGCTAAGAACAAAGAGACTGCAAAAGATATTTATAAACCATACTTGGAAACTTTGGTGAAGTTGAAAGAATGGGACGAAGCTGAAAAGTTTGTTAAGAAACAAATCAAAAATGCAGATGCCAACCAAGCTAAATATTTAGTTGACTTAGGAAGACTTTATCAGTCAACTGACAAGAAAGACGAGGCTAAAAAAAACTATGATTTGGCGATTGATAAAGTAAAGGCGAGTGATGATGAAATGATAGATTTGGTGAATTACTTTGCCATGCAACATCAAACAGATTTAGCTATACAAACAATTGAGGTATCGAGGGCTTTTACAAAGACGGAAGATAAATATGCTGTACAGTTAGCAAATTTGTTCCGTATGGAAGGGAAAGTAACGCAAATGATAGAAGAGTACCTAAAGTTTGGTTTAGTGACTGATAATCAAGAAATGGTACAGTCAATCCTTCAGGATGAGTTGAAGGAAGACAAAGAAATAGAAGAATTAGAGAAAATACTCTACGCAAAAGTTCAACAATATCCACAGACGTCTTATTATACCGATATTTTGATTTGGCATTTGATTCAGAAAAAGGACTTTTATAAAGCTTTTGTTCAGGCTCGGGCATTGGATAAACGCTATAAAAAAGAAGGTATTCAAGTGACAGACTTAGGCTTTATGGCGCATCAAAATAAAGACTATGTCAATTCAGGTAAAATCTTTGAATACTTGATTAAAGAATATCCTAGACATCAGAACTATCCATTGTGGAGAAGAATGTTGATTAATGCCAAAGAAGAAGTGATTAAAACCACTTACCCAATTAATCAATCGGACATTCGACTACTCATTGGCGAATATACCAAGATGCTGGATGAACTGGGAACGAATCAAAGAACATTGGAAGCCCTAAGAAGCAAAGGGCTTTTGTATGCTTTTTACTTAAACGAAAAAGACACTGCCATTGCTGTTTTAGAAAAAGCCATCAAACTTGCCAACAATGATCAGTTTTTTGTGGATAAGTGTAAATTAGATTTAGGAGATATATACTTGTTGAAATCTGAACCTTGGGAAGCCACGTTATTGTATTCACAAGTGGAAAAATCAGAGAAAGATAGTCCGATTGGGTATGATGCCAAATTAAGAAATGCAAAATTGGCGTATTTCAGAGGAGACTTTGAGTTAGCCAAAGAAGTATTGGATATTTTAAAACAAGCGACTACTCGCGAGATTGCCAATGATGCGATGGAGCTGAGTTTACTGATTCAAGAAAACACAGGTTTTGATAGTACAGAAGCTGCCTTAAAAGATTATTCTACTGTTGAACTCCTCCTTTTTCAACATCGTAATGAGGAGGCTATCGCTAAATTAGGGGAAATGGAAAGGGTATATCGTGGAAATCCTATTATGGATGATTTGGTTTTTTTAAGAGCGAATATCTATTTGAAGCAAGGGAATGTGGATAAAGGGATAAAAGATTTGGAATACGTCATCCAGAATTTTCCACATGATATAAAAGGCGATGATGCCTTGTATCTATTAGCGAAAACATATCAGGATGTATTGAACCAATCCACAAAGGCGATGAAATTATACCAAGAATTGTTGATAAAGTATCCTGGCAGTATTTATGGGGCAGATGCTAGAAAAAGATTTAGAAATTTGAGGGGAGATACAATAAATTAATTACCTAAACGTATTACTATCAGGCCTGTAAGCTTATCCACTTACAGGCTTTTTTTGTGGATAAACCGCTAAATATGATTGCATGGTTTGAAACTCTACTTGATTGCTTTAAATAAAATTTGCTAAGACCATTTTAATCAAAGTGGCCTGCTTTTTTATTTTTTGTGTCTATCCTCTAATTATTCACAATCAAGTAAAATAGCCATGAAAAAACTCTTCTCTTTAGTCTTCATTATTAGTCTTGCTTTTTGCAGTGAGTTGTCCGCTCAACAACCAAAAATCGTTTTTGCCTGTAATTATTTTGGCAAGAAAGTATTACCTCAAGACATTTGTCCACAGACTATGGGATACATTTCTGAAAGCCATGCCGCAGAAGTAATCGGAAAATTTGCCAAAAAAATGGGACAAATTCATAGCAAGTTTAAAGTAATGCAATGTTCAAATACTGATAATTGTTTTGCGACTATCATTGAAGGACAACCCTATATTATTTATGACCGTGACTTTTTGGGAAGAGTAGAACGGACAGCTCAAACTGACTGGGCGGCGATTTCTATCTTAGCACATGAGATTGGGCATCATGCCAATTTTCATACCATAGACGGAGAAGGAAGTCGTCCTGAAAAAGAATTAGAGGCTGATTATTTTTCAGGTTTTTGGTTACACCAAATGGGGGCTACTTTAGAACAGTCACAACAAGCTATTCAGCATTTTCAAGAAGAGTTAGTAACTTCTACACATCCGCCCAAGTCGCAAAGATTAGAGGCCATCAAAAAAGGATGGCTAGAAGCTGATAGCGATAAGTTGGTGGAGGTATCGAGAGTATCAAAAAATGACCAAACAAATGTTCATTCGGATATTGATAGAAAAATTGAAAATATAGAAGTTGTTGAAAATAAGTTACTTAGTGCCAATGAAGCTTCCTTCAAGAAAACAGGTTGTGTGACGGGTAATTGCAAAGATGGAGAAGGGCTATTTGTCCACAAAACACAGGGGAGTTATAAAGGAATGTGGAAAAATGGTAAAAGAGATGGTTATGGAATACAGTATTATCCAAACGGAAATAAAATGTATGAGGGAGAATATCGAGCAGGCAAACGTGAAGGGAACGGGATTTATTATTTTCAAAACGGAGAGCGATTTGAAGGCAAATTTTTAAATGATGGTACAACAGATGACGGATACTATATCTTGAAGGATAATGAAATAAGTGAAATAGAATTAACCTATTTATATTCAGATGGTAGAAAAGAAATTATCCAAATTGTTAATGAATAGGATAGAATGTGGATAAAAGTAAATTTTAGGAAAAAATAGCTATTAATAATTCCCTATTAAATTCTTTGTTTGAAATACTCAAAAAATACAAAATAATTATGCTTGCATACTATTTTCATTTATGTAAACTTGTTATCTTTGTTTAACGCTATTGTAAAATATAGGGTTTAATTTGTATTTTATTTTGAAGAGGCATCGAATAAACTAAGATAGTCATGAAGAGCAATCCTAACATTACCAGAGTATTTGATTTACTACCTAATTGTGTACAAGCAGTAAATAAAGAAGACACCTTCGCTAGCAAAGTAAAAGGCGAATGGAAAAAATATAGTGCTACCGAAGTAATAAAAATCGTTAATCAAGTAAGCATTGGCTTAATTAAATTAGGGGTTAAAAAAGACGATAAAATTGCGCTGATTTCTAATAACAGACCAGAATGGAATTTTATTGAGTTAGGAGTTCAGCAATTAGGTGCTGTATTGGTGCCGATGTACCCAACCATCACCATTGAAGATTATCGTTATATATTTACGGATGCAGAAGTGAAATTGATTTTTGTTTCCGACAGAACCCTGCTAGCAAAAGTACTTGAAGCTACCAGCGTGTTGGAAGGCATAGAAGGCATCTATACATTTGATCATTATAAGGATTCAAAACACTGGTCAGAATTATTAAAGTTATCAGAGAATGAGGATTTCGCTCAAATAGAACCTTATAAAGCAGCTGTTTCTCCAGACGATTTATTGACATTGATTTATACTTCGGGAACTACTGGCAAGCCCAAAGGAGTAATGCTGACACATGATAACATCATTTCGAACATTGATGGATTGGTGATTGGAAAGCATTTAGAATTATCATCTAATGACAAAGCCCTTAGCTTCCTTCCGCTTTGCCACATCTACGAGCGTACCGATGTATATGTGTATATGTATTATGGCGTTTCGGTTTATTATGCTGAAAGTATGGATACCATTGCCGATAATCTAAAAGATGTTAAGCCTCAAGTATTCGCAACTGTTCCGAGATTGCTAGAAAAAGTATATGATAAGATTGTAGCAAAGGGTTACGAATTATCAGGTATTAAGAAACAGCTTTTCTTTTGGGCATTGAACTTAGGATTAAAATACGACCCAATGAAAGATATGGGTTTTTGGTATAATACACAGTTGAAAATTGCGAGAAAATTAATATTCAGTAAGTGGAAAGAAGCCTTAGGAGGCAATATCAAAATCATTGCTTCAGGTTCGGCAGCTTTGCAACCTCGTTTATCAAGGGTATTTTGGGCTGCTGAAATTCCGATTGCTGAAGGCTATGGATTGACTGAAACTTCACCTGTAGTTTCATCAAGTATTTTATCTGATTTTAGAGTGGGTTGCGTAGGTACAGTATTACCAAATGTGGAGTTGAAAATTGCTGAAGACGGAGAGATTTGTGTAAAAGGACCGTCAATCATGAAAGGCTACTACAAAAGACCTGATGCTACTGCCGAAGCGATAGATGCGGATGGATGGTTTCATACAGGAGATATAGGAGAGCTTTTTGAAGGACGTTATTTGAAAATAACAGATAGGAAAAAGGAAATCTTCAAAACGTCTGGCGGTAAATATGTAGCACCACAGGTAATCGAAAATAAATTAAAAGAATCAGTATTGATTGAACAAGCAATCGTTGTAGGAGAGGGACAAAAATTCCCGTCAGCTTTGGTTGTACCTGAATTCAATGCCTTGAAAGAATGGTGTACTAGAAACGGTGTAGAATGTAAAGATGCTACTCAGATGATTAAGAATGATAAGGTGAAAGAGAAAATAGATGAAGTAGTTAAAGACTTGATGAAGAATGTTGCCCAATATGAACAAGTAAAAAAGGTAGAATTATTACCTAAATTATTTACCATTGAGTCGGGCGAATTAACCCCGACATTGAAGCTAAAAAGAAAAATCATTCATAATAATTATAAAGAGTTGATTGAAGGAATATATAATTGATATTGTACAAGAGTTAGTATTGAATAGAAATATTACTCATCTCGAATTATAAAATCATAAAAACATGAGTCATCCCGAATTTTGGGCAAAATTTGTCCACAAGATATTGTGAATGGCTATTCTTATTCTGTA
>NZ_JBWKYN010000270.1:0-5259 GCF_059423785.1 Arcicella sp. GW458-12-2-14-TSB2
AAACTGGTAAATACAAACAAATAATTATACGGCTATGGAGGCTGTCGATTATTGGTTTTGTTGCTTTTATACTCTATATCTTTGCTGTTCAATATAACTTCTTATGGCTTTTTGGCGGGATGCCTAGTTTACAAGAACTAGAAAACCCAAAGAGTCAGATTGCCTCTGTTTTGATTTCTGAAGATGGTGTAGAATTAGAAAAATATTTCCGTGAAAACCGCTCGCCGATTGAATATGAAGAGCTTTCTCCTAATATCATCAATGCTTTAATTTCAACAGAGGATGCTCGTTTTACACAGCACTCTGGGATTGATTTAAGAAGTACTTTCAGGGTTATAACACATTTTGGTAGAGCTGGTGGAGGAAGTACGCTTTCACAGCAATTAGCCAAAAACCTTTTTGATACACGTAGGCTAGACCCAACTGAGGAGGGCCCAAGCTATAAAGGATTGCTAGCGAAAATCCCATTAGTCAGAACGATAATTGCTAAAACTAAGGAATGGATTTTAGCCATTCGTTTAGAAAGTCGTTATACCAAACAAGAAATACTTAAGATGTATTTAAACGAAGTAGAGTTTGGAAATAATGCTTATGGAATTAGAGTGGCTTGTAAAACATACTTTGGGAAAAGTGTCGGAAATGTGTCGGTAAAAGAAGCCGCAACTTTGGTAGGAATGCTACAAAACCCTGTTATGTACGACCCTCGTCGTCATCCAGAAAGATGTCTTGTTCGTCGAAACGTTGTGCTAAGTCAGATGAATAAATATGAGCATCTATCGGATGGAGAGATGCTATCCTTGCAAAACGAACCCTTGGAGTTGAAATTTAAGGTGGAAAATCAAAACACAGGACAGGCTCCTTATTTCCGTGAAGCGTTAAAAAAACAATTACAAGAGATTATTGCTGATATTAATTCAACCAGAGACGATGACGACCAGTTGAACCTATATACCAGTGGCTTAAGGATTCATACGACCATTGATTCAAGATTACAGGCCTATGCTCAAACATCTTTAGAAGACCACATGAAGGCCGAGCAAAAGTTGTTTTATGCACACTGGAAAGGCAGAAACCCGTGGGTTGATGAAAGAATGCATGAAATCAAAGGGTTCTTGAAAAGTGCCATGAAACGTACTCAACGTTATAAAGCATTGATGGAAGAATTGGATGGAGATGAAGAGGCTGTTTGGAAGGTATTGAAAACACCTGTGAAAATGACGGTGTTTTCTTGGCAAGGAGATAGAGATACTACTTTATCACCCCTTGATTCTATGAGTTACTACAAAAGAATCTTGAATTGTGGATTCATGGCGATGAATCCAAACGATGGGCATATCAAAGCTTGGGTAGGAGGAATAAATTTTAAATATTTTAAGTTTGATCACGTAAGACA
Source organism: Arcicella sp. GW458-12-2-14-TSB2 (assembly GCF_059423785.1). NCBI lineage: Bacteria > Pseudomonadati > Bacteroidota > Cytophagia > Cytophagales > Flectobacillaceae > Arcicella > Arcicella sp. GW458-12-2-14-TSB2. Next base: position 1,394 of record NZ_JBWKYN010000270.1, read on the forward strand.
AAGTAAACGCCAACCGGGCTCTACTTTCAAACCATTTGTGTATGCGAGTGCTCTTGAAAATGATGCGGTAAGTTTGTGTGAAAATGTAGTTGATGAACCAGTAACTTTTGGCCCGGAAGATGGAATAGATAGACCGTGGACACCACAAAACTCTACAGGTAGTTATTCTTATGCTTCAATGCCACTTCGACATGCCATGGGGCTTTCAATTAACTCGGTTGCTGCTAAATTAATGAAATTGTTAGGAGCAAGAAAAATAGCAGAATTTGCCAACAGGGTGGGTATTCAGAGTAGTTTGATGGAAGTTCCTGCTTTATGTTTGGGTGCTAGCGAGGTTTCGGTATATGAACAAGTGGCAGCCTATAGTACTTTTATCAACCAAGGCTATCGTATTGAACCTATCATGATTTTGAGTATTGAAGATAAAAACGGGAATGAATTAAGACGTTTTGAAACTACTACCAAGCAAGTAATTAGTGCTGATTTAGCCTACAAAATGACTTATATGTTAAAAGGGGCTGTGCAAGAATCAGGCGGAACGGCTCAAGGATTGAACAGATATAACTGTGCACAAGGCAACGATATTGGAGCAAAAACAGGTACTACGTCTAATTACTCAGATGGTTGGTTTATGGGGGTTACTCAAAACTTAGTAGCTGGTGTTTGGGTAGGTGGCGACGATAGAAGTATTCACTTTAGAAGCTTGGCACTTGGGCAAGGAGCAAAAATGGCTATGCCTGCTTATGCTAATTTTATGGATAAAGTATATGCTAACCAGTCTTTGGCAATAGCAGGTTTTAAGAAAGAACCTTTCAAAAAACCTGACGGGGCAGATTTAGGGTGTAACTCTTATACCGTAGATTCAACGCAAGTACAAATGCCTACTGCTAAACCCAAAGAAGAAGAAGGCTTTTTGAAATAAAATCTTGAATTTTCGATTCATTTAAATTTGGAGAGAGAATGAGTGTAAAAATTGTCGATTAAACCCCATCAATGAAAAATAAATTACAAATCGAGCCTAAAGCTCAAAAACCAAAATATCAACAAATTGTAGATGAAATCATTGAGAGAATCCAACAAGGAGTTTTAAAAAGAGGTGACCAACTCCCGACAATTAATGATATTACGGCGTCTTTGGGTGTTGCTAGGATGACAGTAATTCGAGCCTATGAAGAGCTTCGAGAAAGAGGAATTGTGGCTGCACAGCATGGTAAGGGATATTATGTTGCTTCAACTAATATTCAGGCTTCCATGCACGTTTTTGTGCTTTTTGATGCCATGAACTCTTATAAAGAAGTGCTTTTCCATGCCATGAAAGAGGCACTAGGAGAAAATGTTTCTATTGATTTGTTTTTTCATTATCACGATTTGAAAGTTTTTGAAAACGTAATTATTAATAATATTGGTAATTATAATTTCTATATTATCATGCCTCACTTTAATGAGGATGTATCGGATATTGTTACGCAAATATCTAAAGACAAATTATTGATTTTAGATATTGATGTCGAGCAACTGGATGAAGAATATGCAGTTTTATACCAAGATTTTGAGCAGAACTTTTATCAGGGACTTACAGAAGCGATTCCTATGTTGAATAAATACGAAAGTTTAACATTGTTCTTGAGTAAAAACCAGTTTCAGTATACGCCTAAAGGCATTATAAAAGGGTTTAGTAAATTCTGTGAAGCACACAACGTAATAGGCGAAGTAGTGGATAACCTCGATGTTGAAAACCTTCAGAAAGGACACGCATACATACTTTTTTTAGAGAATGACTTGGTTCGTTTTGTTAATTATACCCATAAAAAACAGTTGAAACTAGGGGAGGAGATAGGCTTACTCTCTTATGATGATACACCGATTAAAGAAATCTTAGCTGAAAATGGTATTACTACTATCTCAAATGACTTTGTTCAGATGGGGAAAATGGTTGGAAGAATGGTGCATAATAGGCAAAAAGGAAAGATTGCTAGCGCAAGCTCACTAATCGTAAGAGGTTCCTTATAACATCATCCATAGAAGAATGATGTTATAAAGACTACCATTATTGATCGTTAATTACTTTTAATTGCTCTTTTAATTTTAAAGCTTTTGCTTTGCCTAATAGGGTTTCTAAATCCTCAGAAGTAGCTTTATAAATATTACTTACTGTACCAAAGTGCTTCAATAGTTTTTCGGCTGTATTTTTCCCGATACCATCAATGCTTTCTAATTGACTAATAATAAAGTTTTTAGAACGCTTATCTCTGTGTTTCGTAATACCAAATCTATGAGCTTCATCACGAAGACGTTGTATTAATTTAAGCGATTCCGACTTTTTATCAATATATAGTGGAATACTATCCTCAGGGAAATAAATTTCTTCTAGTCGTTTGGCTATACCAATAATCGGAATTTTTCCATAGAGTCCTAAGTTTTTCAATGCATCTGCCGAAGCACTTAACTGTCCTTTGCCACCATCTATAATAATCAAATCAGGTAAATCTGCTTCTTCCTGAAGTAACCTTGAATACCTCCGCGTAACTACTTCGTTCATGGTAGCAAAATCATTAGGCCCTTCAACAGTTTTGGGAGTAAAATGCCGATAGTCTTTTTTAGAGGGTATTCCATTCTTAAAGCACACCATTGCGGATACAGGATTTGTGCCTTGAATATTAGAGTTATCAAAGCACTCGATATGGCGTGGGATTGACTTTAATTGCAAGTCATTTTTTAAGGTAAGTAAAATCCTCATTTTTGCATCACCTGCACTTTCCTCAGATGCTTGTCGGTCGGCCTTTTCTTTCTTGAAGTACAACACATTTTTCAAAGACATCTCCAAAAGCTTTTTCTTATCTCCAATTTGCGGAATGGTATTTTCAACACCTTTCAACTCAACTGATAAAGGGATATTCGTAATTACCTCTTTCGCTTCGCTTTCATACTTATCACGCATTTCCCATACCATCATAGTCAATATATCTTCATCGGTTTCATCCAACTTTTTCTTTACTTCTAACGACTGAGTCTGCGTAATAAAGCCATTCAATACTTTCATGAAATTAAAATAGAAAGCATTTTCGTCGGAAACAATCGAAAATACATCAACATCCCTGATATTAGGATTGACCACCGTTGATTTACTCTGAAAGTTAACAAGATAAGCCAATTTTTCTTTAAACTCCTGTGCTTCTTCAAAGGCTAGCTTAGAGGCAGCTTCTTGCATTTTCTCTTCAAAATATTGCTTAGGAAGGCTCATATTACCTTTCAAAATATTCTTAGCTTGGTCTATTTCCTTAAGATAATCTTTTTCAGTTTGTAATCCTTCGCAGGGGCCTTTACAATTCCCAATATGGTATTCTAAACATACTTTAAATTTTCTGTCTTGAATATTTTTATGATTAAGGTTCAAATTGCACGTTCGAAAAGTGTATAGCTGATTAAACATTTCAAGGATAGCATACATTGCTTTTTGATTAGCAAAAGGGCCAAAGAAAGTCCCCATTTTTTTATCAACCCTTCTGATAGTAATAATTTTTGGGAAAGGCTCATTGGTCACACAGATGAAGGGGTACATCTTATCATCCCTCAACAAAATATTGTATTTAGGCTGAAACTTTTTGATAAGGGTATTTTCTAAAAGTAAGGCATCGAACTCCGTGTGAACAATAGTAAATTCAAGATTTCTGATTTGACTAACTAAACGTTTGGTCTTTCTATCATGCTGATTTGATTTGGCAAAATAACTACTTACTCTATTTTTTAAATTCTTGGCTTTTCCTACATAAATAACAGTTCCTTCTTCGTCGAAATATCTATATACCCCTGGCAATTCAGGAACTTTAGCTAAAGCACTTTTATAATCAAACTCATCCATATTATTT
>NZ_JBWKYN010000271.1:2500-5208 GCF_059423785.1 Arcicella sp. GW458-12-2-14-TSB2
CCCCTTTGAAACTGCCGGCACCATCCGGTAAGGCTAAATACTAACAAGATACCGATAGTGAACGAGTACTGTGAAGGAAAGGTGAAAAGTACCCCGAGCAGGGGGGTGAAAAGACCCTGAAACCATACACTTACAAGCGGTCGGAGCAGAGCGATTCTGTGACGGCGTGCCTTTTGCATAATGACCCTACGAGTTACTCTTCCTGGCAAGATTAAGGTTTACAGAACTGGAGTCGGAGCGAAAGCGAGTCTGAATAGGGCGTTTAGTCAGGGGGAGTAGACGCGAAACCTTGTGATCTACCCATGGCCAGGTTGAAGGTGTGGTAACACACACTGGAGGACCGAACGAGTTTACGTTGAAAAGTATTTCGATGAGCTGTGGGTAGGGGTGAAAGGCTAATCAAACTGGGAAATAGCTCGTACTCCCCGAAATGTTTTTAGGAACAGCGTCGTGGTTATTTTCATGCAGGTAAAGCTACCAATAGGACTAGGGGGAGTCACATCCTACCAAATCCTGATGAACTCTGAATGGCATGAAATTTACACGGCAGTGAGGGCAGGGGTGCTAAGGTCACTGTCCGAGAGGGAAAGAACCCAGACCAACAGCTAAGGTCCCTAAATCTATACTAAGTTGAACAAAGGAGGTCTGATTGCAGAGACAGCCAGGATGTTAGCTTGGAAGCAGCTATTCATTTAAAGAGTGCGTAACAGCTCACTGGTCGAGCGAGGCGGGCATCGATAATAAACGGGCATCAAGTATAGTACCGAAGCTTTGGATTATGTATTTTATACATACTGGTAGGGGAGCATTCTGACATCAGCGAAGGTGAATCGACAAGGTTCATTGGAGAGGTCAGAAAAGCAAATGTAGGGATGAGTAACGATAATGCGGGCGAGAAACCCGCACGCCGAAAAGTCAAGGTTTCCTCAGCTATGCTAATCAACTGAGGGTTAGTCGGGGGCTAAGGGTTTAGCGAAGGCGAAGACTTAATGCACATCAGGTTAATATTCCTGAACTTACTAATAGGGAAACACAATGACGGAGATTCGTGGTTGGCAGGTACTGACGGAATAGTGCCTTTGAGCAGCAGCCGCAAGGCAGAAGCGAGTCAGCGAAGAGACTTCCAAGAAAAGTTGTGAATCTATACTTATTAGTAACCCGTACCGTAAACCGACACAGGTGACTGGGAAGAATATTCTAAGGCGCTCGAGTGAATCACGGCTAAGGAACTCGGCAAATTAACCCTGTAACTTCGGGATAAAGGGAGCCTACTCAGCGATGAGAGGCCGCAGAGAATTGGTCCAGGCGACTGTTTAACAAAAACACATGGCTTTGCAAAAACGAAAGTTGACGTATAAGGCCTGACACCTGCCCGGTGCTGGAAGGTTAAGAGGGGATGTTAGCGCAAGCGACGCATTGAATCGAAGCCCCAGTAAACGGCGGCCGTAACTATAACGGTCCTAAGGTAGCGAAATTCCTTGTCGGGTAAGTTCCGACCTGCACGAATGGTGTAACGATCTGGACACTGTCTCAGCCGTGAGCTCGGTGAAATTGTAGTAACGGTGAAGATGCCGTTTACCCGCAACGGGACGGAAAGACCCCATGAACCTTTACTATAGCTTAGCATTGAGTTCTGGTACTGGATGTGTAGGATAGGTGGGAGACTATGATATAGTGTCGCTAGGCATTATGGAGTCAACGTTGAAATACCACCCTTCTTGTACTGGAATTCTAACCTAAATAGGGACATTGCTTGGTGGGTAGTTTGACTGGGGTGGTCGCCTCCAAAAGAGTAACGGAGGCTTTCAAAGGTACCCTCAGCACGCTTGGTAACCGTGCGTAGAGTGCAATAGCAAAAGGGTGCTTGACTGTGAGACATACAAGTCGATCAGGTACGAAAGTAGGATATAGTGATCCGGTGGTTTAGTATGGAACAGCCATCGCTCAAAGGATAAAAGGTACTCTGGGGATAACAGGCTGATCTCCCCCAAGAGCTCACATCGACGGGGAGGTTTGGCACCTCGATGTCGGCTCGTCACATCCTGGGGCTGGAGAAGGTCCCAAGGGTTCGGCTGTTCGCCGATTAAAGTGGCACGCGAGCTGGGTTCAGAACGTCGTGAGACAGTTCGGTCCCTATCTGTTGTGGGCGTAGGATTATTGACAGGTTCTGACTTTAGTACGAGAGGACCGAGTTGGACTGACCGCTGGTGTATCAGTTGTTCTGCCAAGAGCATAGCTGAGTAGCTACGTCGGGACCAGATAAGCGCTGAAAGCATCTAAGTGCGAAACTGACCTGAAGATGAGTAATCCATATAAGGGCGGTCGTAGATGACGACCTTGATAGGTTGCAGATGTAAAGGTAGAAATACCAAAGTCGAGCAATACTAATTACCCAAGAGCTTTATTCATATAACCGTATGATATATAATCTTTATAGTTCTTACTCTTCAACATCTTTCACAATATTATATGAATTACTCATAAAGAAATAGAGCTTAATGGCTCACAGACTTTATGGGGTTGATAGGACTGGTGTTCACCTCTTCCCATCTCGAACAGAGAAGTTAAGCCCAGTTCCGTTGATGATACTGCAATCACATGCGGGAAAGTAAATAAACCCCAAAAATATTAACAAAGAGCTACCTCGAAAGGGTGGCTCTTCTTGTTTTGAAGACTTGAGGACTTTAGGACTGAAAGACTGGAGGACT
>NZ_JBWKYN010000272.1:0-5196 GCF_059423785.1 Arcicella sp. GW458-12-2-14-TSB2
AACCTTCTGTTAATTTGCAGTTTTTTTATACCTTTGTTATATTCAATTTGATAAAATTTTAATAATTATAATGTCGATTAACTTATTAAAGAAAGAACGTAAAGATTTGATTTTAAAGGAAATCAATGTTCATACAAGAATATCTTTAGGAGAATTAGTAGAAGCGTTGAGTGTATCTGAAGACACCATTCGAAGAGATATTAATGAATTAGCAGAAGAGGGCGAAATTATCAAGATTAGAGGCGGGGCTATGTCAAAGGCTTATCACCACTCATCTAATCTTAAAGAAACCTATGCCCATAGTCATAAAGTAGAAATCGGACAAAAAGCATTTTCTTTATTGAAAGAAGGAATGTTAGTGCTGATTGGGGGGGGTACTACTATCCGAGAATTTGTAAAACTAATTCCAGAAGATTTTACGGCTACCTTCATGACAGTCAATCCTTTAACGGCTGTTGAATTATTGGATAAGCCCAATATTGAAATTATTTTGATTGGTGGACAGGTATCAAGATATAGTCAAATGTCTATTGGTGGAGAAGTACATCACCGCCTTTCAGAAATGAAAGCAGATTTATGTATTTTGGGAACAAATGCACTGGATGCACAAGGGGGCGTGACTGACTCTGACTGGGAAACGGTACAAGTAAAGAAGGCGATGATGAAGGCATCAGACAAAGTAGCAGTATTGGCAATTTCGGAGAAATTAAACTCTGTCATGAAAATGAAGGTAGCCGACCTACAAGAAATCGACTACTTAATTACTGAATTGCCCGCCAATTCTCCAGAATTATCAGCTTATCAAAATAGCAAATTGCAAGTGATATAATTAATTGTGAGTTGTGAGTTAGTGATTTACAAGGATATTCACACAAATAGAGTTTCCTAAAAATCATTTAATCTCAATATTTTCAAAAAATCACTAACTCACAACTCACTCATTCACAACTATCTCTCTGGTTTATATTTTACAAAGCCGAAGAGGTGTAAAAATACAGATCTCGACATTCTGAAATTAAAAGGTACTGAAATAAGCGATACTACTGTGATGGGTACGATGTAGCCCATAATCGGAGGGTCATTAAAAAACCAATACAACACTACGCCCAACACGATTAATATTAATATGGAAAACCCGTAGCTTACAAACATAGCTCCATACCAAAAGCCTGGTTCTACTTCGTAACGTAAATTACAAACAGGACAATTTGTATGCATTTCATCAAACTTATCTACGCGTAAGAATGAATATTTAAACATTTTACCTTCTCTACATTGTGGACATCTTTGTTCGACAATGGCTTCAAATTTAGAACGCTCTCTGTCTAGTTTTAAGGTCTGATACTGGCTCATAACTTTATTGTTTAATTACCTTTAAATGATTTTTATCATTTAATAATCATACAACAAAGCTACTACCAAGCCATCCAATCCAATGGTATTTAACAAGCAGCCTATAGGACTTTTTACTTATTTTGTTTTTAGTTGTGAGTTAGTGAATGGTGAGTTGTGGATAGTTTTTAAATTTTAAAGTATATCTCTCATTCACCATTCACTAACTCACAACTATTTTTACCACGTTTGCTTTTTATGGCCAATCGTTGCGAAGTATAGTATGTATAAATAGCAAGGAATCAATATCAAATAAGCTTGTTGAACACCTATTGACTCAGCTATTTTTCCATAGAAAAATGGCAGAATAGCACCGCCACCAATACCCATAATCAACAAGGCTGAACCAAATTCAGTCTTTTTGCCCAACCCTTTAATCGCTAAAGGAAAAATAGCTGGCCACATTAAAGAATTAGCTAAACCCAACAATGCTACAAAAGCAACAGAGGTAAAACCAGCCGTAAAGATGATACCGATAGTAAATAGTACGCCAATAATACCACAATACATCAAGGCTTTATTTTGTGGAATATATTTCGGAATGGCCACAATACCTACGAAATAACCAACCAGCATAGCAACCAACGTTAGTGAAGTAAAGTTCTTAGAAACATCTAAGCTAATTCCTAATGAACTTCCGTATTGCCCGATGGTATCTCCAGCAATTACTTCAACGCCAACACAACAGAAAATCGCTAAAATTCCTAATACCAAATTTACATGTTGGAATATACTTTTTCCGCTTGTGTCTTGAACAGCTTCGTTTTCATCCTTGCTTGTATCAATTTCTGGCAAACTAGATTTATAAATCATAAATGCCAAAAGCAATAATGCAATAGCCATTACGATATAAGGCACGATAACTCGTCCAGCCAATTCGTTTAATAATATTTCTTTTTCACTAGCAAGACTCGTTTTTAACTGATTTTCAATGTCACTTGCACCATCTAAAATAATTGCTCCTAAAATCAGTGGACTTAAAGCTCCTGCAATTTTATTACAAACACCCATGATACTGATACGTTGAGCCGCACTTTCAATCGGGCCTAAAATACTAATGTATGGATTGGATGCAGTTTGTAACAAAGAAATCCCCGCTCCTTGAATGAATAATCCTGTAAGGAATAATGCAAATGAACGACTCTGAGCAGCAGGTACAAATACGACAGCACCAATCGCCATTATTACCAATCCCCAAGCCATGCCATTTTTAAAGCCTACTTTTGTCAAAATAAAAGACGATGGTATCGCTAAAAAAACATAGGCAATATAAAAAGCAAAGGTTACTAAAAGAGCCTCGGCATATTCAAGTTCACAAGCAATTTTAAGAAATGGGATAAGGGTTCCGTTGAGCCAAGTGATAAAACCAAAGATGAAAAACAACATCCCGATGATAACAATGGGCGATAAAAAAGATTTATTTTTAGTCATAATGGTGGTTGGTTTGGGGCAAAATGTATAAATAAAGTAAGTTGAAGGCAATCTTGAAAGGCACATATTAAATAAATTCACTACAGGCATAGCCCGTAGTGAATTCTAATGTTCAAGCATTATTAATATATAACCAGTTCTAACTAAATACTTGTTGTTTTGATTGATACTTAGCAAATACTCCTCTAAAATCAATAATGATATCTTACAAAAGCCTCGATGGCTGCATATTCTGCAAAACCTAACTTATTGTACAATTCAGCGGTAGCGCTGTTTCTGTCTTCGGCACGTTGCCAGAATTCTCTTGAATCGTTTCCTTGAAAAACTACACCATCTTTTTGTGATTGGTGTTTGAATATACCATGACGTTTCTGCAATACTTGCGTTGGACTCATTGGCACAGCCATTTCAATTTCATGAATATCCCACTCAGCCCATGCTCCACGATACAACCATACCCAACAGTCATTCATATATTCTTCTTTTTTCAAACGGTCAAGCGATTCAAAAATAGCATCTAAACATACTTTGTGCGTTCCGTGTGGGTCGGCCAAGTCTCCTGCTGCAAAAATTTGATGTGGCTTTATTTCAGCAATGATGTTCGATACAATCTTGATATCTGCTTCACCCAATGGCATTTTTTGAATAGCACCTGTTTCATAAAAAGGCATGTTCAAAAAGTGAACGTTTGTAGGAGGAATTCCAACGAAACGACAGGTTGCTTTTGCTTCACCTTGACGAATGATGCCTTTTACATAACGCACCGCAGGAATATCTATTTCACTATCTTTTTTAGTACTTAAAAATGCGCGCGCTTCTTCAAAAACAGTATTGTATTTTCTGTTATCTATATCGAAGGTTGTATTGAAATCGTCTAAGAAATCGATAAAGCGTAAGGCTTCATCGTCTGCCACAGCAATATTTCCAGAAGTCTGGTAAGCTACATGTACATCATGTCCTTGGTCAACCAAACGTTGGAATGTTCCACCCATCGAAATAATGTCATCGTCGGGGTGTGGACTGAAAATCAATACTCTTTTCTGAGCTGGGAATGCTCTTTCTGGTCTGTTGGCGTCACTTGCTAGCGACTTACCCCCTGGCCATCCCGTAATTGTATGTTGTAGACTTTGGAAAACCTGTAAATTAATATCGTAAGCCTGTCCGTAGTTCGCTAGTAAATCACTCAATCCGTTTTCATTATAATCACGGTTGGTTAATTTCAAGATAGGTTTATCTAAACTCAACGCTAAATTGGTAACGGCCTTTTTCACCATCATCTTATCCCAATTTACTTCATCAAACAACCAAGGTTTTTTACGGCTACTCAATTCAGAAGCACTGGCTTCATCTAAAATAAACCTTACATTTTGATGTCCTTGTAAATACGACGCTGGTATTTTTTCAGACACAGTGCCTTCTATGGCCTCTTTGATTACTTTTGCTTTATGTTCACCAAAGGCTAAAAGAACAACTCTTTTGGCTTCCATGATGGCCTTTACTCCCATTGTCACTGCTCTGCGTGGTACTTTTACCAAAGAACCAAAGTCGCCAGCAGCATCCATGCGGGTAGTAATATCGAGTGTCATCAATCTTGTTCTTGAATTAACTAACGACCCTGGCTCGTTAAAACCAATATGTCCGTTTCTACCGATACCCAATATTTGTATATCTAGTCCGCCTAATTCTTCAATCTGAGCCTCATATTCTTTACAAAAAATTGAGAGCTTTTCAAGTGGCAAAGTGCCTGTTGGAATATGGCAGTTTTCAGGAACGATGTTTATATGATTAAACAATTGTTCTTTCATAAAACGATGATAACTCTGTACAGCGTCAGGTTGCATCGGATAATATTCATCTAAATTGAACGTAATCACATTTTCAAAACTTAGTCCTTCCGTTTTATGAAGGCGAATAAGTTCTGCATATACTTTTTTAGGGGTTGACCCCGTAGCTAAGCCCAATACTGCGGGTTTGCCTAAAGCATTTTTGTGACGAATAATTTTTGCGATTTCTTGTGCCACCGCTTTAGAGGCTTCAGAGGCATCTTTATAAATTTTGGTGGGTACTCTTTCCAAAGAGATTGCTTCTTTTTCTAATTCTATGGCTTCAGTTGCTTCAATCATTTTAATGACAATTTTGAGTAAATATTTCTTAGTTATGGAATAAGAAGCACAAACTTAATGTCAAAAGAATTATACTACACAATGAATTCTAAAATAAAAAATTCAAAACAGTAAAATAATTATTAGTGTATTATATTGCCGAATTTTAAAAATTATCTAATGTTAATTAGATAAATGAATAATTATAAAGAGAAGAAATCGGAAATAAAATATTGATTTTTTAGAAAAACCCGCCAAATAACATATAAAG
>NZ_JBWKYN010000273.1:0-5111 GCF_059423785.1 Arcicella sp. GW458-12-2-14-TSB2
GTCAAAATGACCATCTGGATTTTTTATCAATCATGATTTTCTATTTAGTTTACCTAATGGACATTTTGACCATCTGGTAAATATCAGTTTAAAATCAATTTAAATTCCTGTAAAGCAAGTTCAATAGCCTCAAAAGCTCCTATATTTCTACTAGCATATGCTTCGTTAATAGCACCTAATACTTTATTATATTTCTCTTGAGCAATATCGTTTGAATCATTCTCCGACTTTTTCTCTTTTGTATTGCTTTCTTGTTGTAATAGAATTTCCTCTACTTTCTCAATATCATCAATTGATTGGTTTTTCTCATTCGACTTTGCCAATAACTGTATTTTACTTTTTTCAACTTTCTTTTTGCCAGAAAGCACTTCATTACGAAGGGTAGGCGTGAGTTTTTCTAAGCCTTCAGCAAAGGCAGCATCTCTCCTAATTGTTTTTTCGCCTACATTATATTCTTTGGCTAGTCTTTCGGCAGTGGTAATTTTTACAGCATTTTCCAAATGGTCATTTTGACCATCTGATAAAAATCCTTCTTTTTTGCCTTGCAAATTATCCGAAACATCATTTTTCTCGGTATTATAGCGCAATCCTCGCAAATACGATGCTTGTTGTGCATTTAGGTTTCTTCGTCCCAACTGCAAATCAATCATGTGTTCTTTTACTTCTTTAAACGAGTTAAAAGACAACAATTGCACATTGAAAGAAACACCAAATTCTTTGCATATACCGTAACGGTTGTGCCCATCTATCAACACATAAGCTGGCTCCATTACATTGCCTTCACCAATAATATCCTTGGTTGTTTCCCAAAGTAAAAGTGGGTCTTTACATCCATTTGCTAACAAATTAGCCTTTAACTGTGCTAATTCTGAATCTAACAAAGGGGGAATAAAGCTTCTTAATTCTTCAAGAACTGTTATATTTTGTTTTATCGACTCTAAGGGCGAAAAACTATTTGTGATAGACACCCTTGCTTTTTCTGCAATCGACATTTTTATGTTCTTTGCCATTTCTATAAAATGTTAATTGGATTAAAACAATGATAGGTATTCGTCACAAAATTCTTCATAACATCTTGCAGCCTCTGAATCTTTATCAAATGTTCTGATGGGTATCTGTTCTATCTGAGCCTTCTGAAAGGCAATCAAATGTTTAATTTCTTTGCTGAATACTTTAATGTGTGGGAAAATGCTTCTTACAGTTTCTTTAATCCCATCATGAACAGTATTTTTCCTAACCATGGTAAATACAATGCCATCTACTTGCAGAGCTGGATTAAAAATTTGGCGAGCTTCCGAAATACGCTCTAACAGGGTATTTAATCCTTTTAAAGCAGACATCTCTGGCAAAAGGGTAATTAAACAACTGTTAGAGGCTTGCATGGCACTCATCGTAAGAATATTCAAAGATGGTGGACAGTCTATCAAAATAAAATCGTAGTTCTGGCTAATCCTTGCTATCAATATTTTCAAACGTTGTTCGCCCCCTACTTTATTCACCAATTCTGTTTCAGCTTTTGCCAATTCTATATCCGACGGAGCAATGTCTAGATTTTCGCCGATATTGTAGATAGGCAAATCTGCTAATTTTACTAAACTATGATAAACTTGTTTTTCATCTTGCAGGTGTATATCAAAAATCTGACTCAAATTACCTTGTGGATCTAAATCAATAATTAATACTTTAAAGCCCATTTTAGCAATTGCCTCACCCAAATATCCCGTTGTCGTAGTTTTACCTACTCCGCCTTTATGGTTGATCACAGATACCACTCTGGCTTTTTCATATAAATTTGTGGAAAACCCGTACGAAGTTATTACGGGTAATAAGAGCTCTAAATGCTTTTCACTTAAATTCCGTTCTCCTTTCAATGCTTTAGCCAAAGTATCTTTGGCAAGTCCTGCTTCTCTTTCCAATGTCGCCACTGAAATAGCATTTCTTCTTCTGAGAAATCTCAATAATAACTCTTGAGTCAACATTTATGTAATGATTAGAAATGAAAAGATTATCAAAGGTACAATATTTGCATGATATATTATACAATAATACGCATAAAGCATAAAATTTCATACAAATACTTATTTTAGCCTTTATTCTTTTCTTTATTAAAAATAAAAAAGAATAAAAATCGCTCTCTCATTTTTTCCTTTTTTGAGAGAGTTTTTTAATATATTTTTAAAAGAGTTTTTTAATATATTTTTTAGCACCTCTATAATTAACTGATAATCAATTTATTATAACATATTTTGGCAACAAATTGTAGGTGGTTTGGCAACAAATTGTAGGTGGTTTGGCAACAAATTGTAGGTAATAGGCAACAAATTGTAGGTGATTAAGCAACAAATTGTAGGTAATAGGCAACAAAATGTAGGTACTAAGCAACAAAATGTAGGTGCCGTAAATAAGAGCGTATTTTAAAGAGATGTTAAGTGAATGATTTTTAGTTATTTATAAAATAGTTTGGCAACAAAATGTAGGTTTAGGTATAAATTACCACTAAAAAGCTTGGAAATATCAAGGATTTGTCACGTTTGAATAATTAGGCAACAAAATGTAGGTGATTTGATATTTTTTAAAATCAATTATTTAAAAATAATCTCTCCTTTTCTGTTTTCAGAAGGGCATGATTTGATAGTAGGCAGCAATATAAAAAGATAAATTTCCTCTGGATATGTTTGGCAACAAAATGTAGGTGTTTTTGCCTTTTAATATTCATTTCTCTGACTTTATTAAGCAACAAATTGTAGGTAAAATACTCTGTGAAAGGCTTACAAATGTATTGCTCCGTTCAAAAGGCTGTCTATGCTATTAATAGGCAACAAATTGTAGGTGTTTTTAGCTAAATACTACTTCGACAATCTGGATTATGCCTATTCTGAATATTGGCGGGTTTCAGATATTGACTGATAAACCATGTCAATATCTTTATTATGCAACAAATTGTAGGTATTCTTATGATATATGACAATTTTATCCCCTTTTCCCATATACTGTTAGGCAACAAAATGTAGGTATATAAGTTATCATGCTTATATAAGCTACCTTATCGCTAGCATCTAACATGTGAAAAATTTACCGAAATAAGCAGTATGTTTGGAAACATTTTTTTGTAAAGTTGCCAAAACAAATTAGTTTTGTATAGGTAACCAATATGCAGATGAAAAATGAATTAGATCCAAGCTTAAATATTGAATTGTTTCAGAATAATCCTGATTATCTGATTTTCAATAATCCGTTGGCCAATCCCAAATTCATTAGAAGAATTTCTAAGAATGAGTCGGTTTCTGTAGATGATATTTATACAAGGAAATTATTCATCGAAATCGCTTCTCGTTTAAAGCCATCACATCTGTTCGGAATGGAGCAGAATGAAAGCGTATGTTTTACCATTCATATCAAAGATTTTTTAGAGAGGATAGGAGTAACCCATAAAAAAGGCTACAACTATTTAATAGAAAGTGCCGAAATGCTTCAAACTACTTTATTAAAGTGGCGAGAAGGAAAATTAGAAGTAAGTACTACCATTATTTCTCAAATGATTCACGATGAAGGGTCAGGGAAGATACAGCTCTTTATCGTGCGAGATTTGGCACAGAAGATTTTAGAAGTAAACGAGCGAGAAAACTTCAGCTTTTTAAAAGAGAATTTCTTTAGGTTGCAAAATAGCCAATCTATTAAGCTTTATCCATTTTTTAAATCTTGGTTGAACAAAGGGTTTTATGAAATAGATATCGAACGTTTCAAAATTCAATTTGAATATAACACTAGTGGCTATTTAAAGTTTTCAAATCTTGAAAAGCGCGTGTTGATACCAGCCATTGATGAAATCAATGATAAAACAGACATTTTTATTACGTATCAGAAAAAAGGAACTAACCTAGATAAACTACGCCCTAAAATTACAGGGTTGTTGTTTGTTATTAAGTTGAAGGATAAAACACCTTTTTCTGAACAGGATGAATTTATAAAACAGATTGAATTCAAGAGTTTCTCAGAAATGATGCAGCCCTTGAAACAAGAAGAACAACCAGATAATAACACCCGTCTATATACATTATTTAAAAAAGTTAATTTACAAGAAAAACCAGAAGTCAATACCATTGAAATAGAAATCGATGCTTATGTAGACAAATATGGAAGAGAGCTAGTAGAAGATTGTTTCAATGCATTAATAGATAAAAAAATAGCAGTGCGGAGTATGGCGTACTTCAGTACTAGAAATCTGTTTGAACAGCACGAAGGATATACCAAACAAAAAAGGAAAAAAATAGAAGAGAAAAAACAAAAGGTAAAACAAGAAACCGAAAGAGCCAACCGTCAAGAAGAACTAAAAAGACTAGTCATGCTTTTTAAAGAAGCAGAGCTGAATTACTTTGAAAGGAGATATGATGTATTGAGTGATGAAGATAAACTCAGTCTGATGAATGAAATGATGGAAGCAGGGCGAAATAGCGAATGGTACTTTGATGCAAATGCACAGCCAACACAAATAGCCAAGCAACACATGGGAATGATTTTCTCATTAAGAGATTTATACAATCCATATAACAGGCTAGAGAAGTTTCAATATTGGATGAGTAAAGAAGGAAAAGAAATGGAAATATCAGATGAAGTGATACAATTACTCAATTATTGATAAACAAAAGAAAATATCCAAACTTTTAGCAAGAGGTTTGGATATTTTAGGTTTAAAACCAAATCAACTTTATGATGGGCACAAATATCAATATGTTTATTTGAAGTATTTTTATGACAATTTTAATTGACTAAATTTGAGTAATTTCTACGCATCTTTTTTTGAGTATTTTTCTTGCTTTTTTTCACATCCTAACCGTTTAATTTTCAGTATAGTTGCGAATTATTTTCAAAAAACTTCAAAAAAAGTTTTGATTGAGGTATTGTTATTAAAAAAAAAGCTTGCATCTTTGCACTCCCAAACGACGCCAACGGGCTGAGAAAAGGGGAAGAGTTAGAGTAATTAGGAAGATAATTACTAGCAAGATTTAAGGGTTACAACGGTAATTTTTAGGTTAAAGAGTTCTTTGAGATATTGGTAGAAATGATTAATAGAATTAGCTTTTAATAGACAGGTTGTTTTTTGTTATTGATTC
>NZ_JBWKYN010000274.1:0-5001 GCF_059423785.1 Arcicella sp. GW458-12-2-14-TSB2
AATTAAACAAGTTAGTATCTCAAAATCAAGGTACTTGTAATTTATCAGTTATGGTCTATGACCCAGAAGATAAAGTGGAGGTAACGATGCTTTCAAGAAAAAATAAAATTTCACCAAGTAATGAATTCCTCAATGAATTACAACTAATGCAAGGAGTAACGTATAAACTTAATTAAGTTGTGAATGAGTGAATTGAGAGTTAGTGATACTGAAAAGAATCTTCTTTAATATTTTCTAACTAAAATCACTCATTCACAATTCACTAACTCACAATTATAAACCTCATGCTTAAAAAATTATTTCTTTTTACTTTACTAGCCTATTGCACTTGGAACTGTAGTTCTGGGAAAAAAGCCCTTGAACAAGGCAATTATGATGAAGCCGTAGAAACGGCCATTAACAGATTGCAAAAAAGTCCTACCAATACAAAAGCTCAACAAGTATTAAAACAGGCTTTTCCTGCTGCACTCAATTTTCATTTAACCAAAATTGAAGATTGGAAACACTCACAAGAAAATTTTCGTTGGGAACGTGTTGTGGCTGAGTATCAACAGATTCACCATTTAGCTGATGATTTAGTAGCTTGTCAAGCTTGTTTAAAAGTAGCAGGTACACCCAAAAGGTTTTATGATGCATTACAAACTGCTAAAATTTTAGCAGCAGATGAACGATTCGCTGAGGCGCAATCTGCACTAAGCCAAGCCAATAACAATCGTAATGCAGCCAAAGATGCTTTCAATAATTTTACGGTAGTCCAAGAATTAGTACCTACTTATCCTAATATTAAAGCCAAATTGGATGAATCGTATGAACTTGCCAGTATTGATGTTGTAGTTGAGCAAGTAAGCGTTAATTCTCCTACTTATGCTTTAAGTAATGAGTATTTTCAGGGAAAAATCAACGAATTTCTACGTACTAATCCTAAATTAAATCAATTTGTGCGTTTTCATGCCCCTGAGGAGGCAGAACAAAATAAATTAAAGCCCGACCAAATCATTCATTTACAATTTGATGACTTTATTGTAGGGCAAACCTATGTAGAGACTAACACCAATACTGTAACAAGTAAAGACAGTGTGAAAGTGGGTGAAACGACAGTAAATGGGAAAAAAATAGCTGTTTATAATAAAGTAACGGCTAAATTGACACAATCTAGAAAAGCAATTACGTCAAAAGGAATATTAGATTTTCAGGTAATTGATTTTAAAACCAAACAAAAAGTTTATCAAGATAAAATAGCAGGAGAATTCGTTTGGGTAAATGAATGGGCAAATTTTAATGGCGACGAAAGAGCTTTAACAAAACAACAACTTAGCCTTACTAGAAACAAAGAACTCTTGCCACCTCCTCCACAGCAATTATTTACTGAATTTACCAAGCCTATTTACGACCAAATTACTAGAAAAATAAAAAAATATTATGAAAATTATTAAAAATAATAGCATTAATCATTTGAATATCAACAGAAAAGCTTAAAACCTTTTTGTTTTACTAAAACATAGGAACTAAGATGTTAAAACATTTTGTTTTAACTTTGAGAAAAGAAATTAACTTAATTAAAAAATAAAATGGGAAAATACGTAGTAGCAACCGATGATAATTTTCAAGAATTAATCAATTCAGATAAACCAGTATTAGTAGATTTTTGGGCAGAATGGTGTGGACCTTGTAAAATGATTGGACCAATCGTTGAAGAATTGGCTGGTGATGTAGAAGGACAAGCTATTGTAGCTAAAATGGACGTTGATGCAAATTCAACTGTTCCTTCAACATTAGGAATTCGTTCTATTCCTACATTATTGATTTTCAAAAATGGAGAATTGAAAGAAAGATTAGTAGGTGGAAATATTCCAAAAGCTGTGTTATCACAAACTTTGTTGAAACACGCTTAGTTTTTGAGTTTAGGGTTTATGAGTTTAAAGTTCATAAGTCTAATGTTTATGAGTATCTAAATTGAATTAGCTTGTTCATAAATAACATAACGAGAAGAGGTCAAATTGATTTAACAATTTGACCTCTTTTTAATTTCTATCTATCCTACACTATTACTATTATCTTACTGAATTTAAACTGCTAAACTTTGTACTCATAAGCTTTAAACTCATAAAGGCCTAAATGCTCTCTAAAATTACCGCACAAGCTTTCCTAATTTGCTCTTCGGTAATAATTAAAGGCGGTGCAATTCTCATTGAATTATCACAGAATAGAAACCAATCAGTTATTATTCCTTTTTCAATAGCTCGGTCGATAATAGGCTTCAATGTATCAAAATCCTCAAACTCAACCGCCATCATCAATCCTTGATTTCTTACTTCTTTGATTTTTTCATGCACCAATAACGATTTGAATAAAGTAGCTTTAGCCTGCACTGATGCCAAGAGGTTTTCATCGAGAATAACGTTTAGTGTAGCTAATGACGAAGCACAACTTACTGGATGCCCACCAAAAGTAGTAATATGCCCCAGAATAGGATTGTTTTTAAATACACTCATCACTTCGTGATTGGCAATAAATGCCCCTATAGGCATCCCTCCTCCCATTCCTTTAGCACAAAGCAAAATATCTGGATAAATGCCAAATTGCTGAAATGCCCAAAAAGTACCTGTTCTACCAAAGCCCGTTTGTATTTCATCTAAAATCAACTGCGTTTTAGTTTCTTCACAGCGTTTTCTTAAGGCTAAAAAATATTCTTTTGTTGGAATCCTTACCCCTGATTCTCCTCCGATAATCTCAATAATTACGGCAGCAGTTTTTTCAGTAATCAAAGCAATATCCTCTATTACTCCATGTCGGATATTTCTAATACTTGGCAAAAGGGGGCGAAAATTTCTCTTAAAATTCTCACTGCCTGATAGTGATAATGCTCCTTGTGTAGCACCATGATAGGCATTAAAGCACGAAATAATTTCTTGTCGCCCCGTAAAACGCTTTGCCAATTTCATTGCCCCTTCTACTGCCTCCGTCCCAGAATTAGTAAAATAAACATTATCTAAAGGTTTTAGATTACTTTCAGTAGGCGTCAATGTTTTTACCAACGCCTCCGCCAATTCTACTTGTGGGGTTTGCACATATTCTCCATATACCATTAAGTGCAAGTATTTATCTACTTGATTTTTAATGGCTTCAACCACTTTAGGATGGCGATGTCCCACATTTGACACCCCAATACCTGAAATTAAATCCATGTATTGTTGCCCATTTTTTCCATACATGTACACTCCTTCAGCTTGCTCTATCTCTAAGGCTAACGGAAAATCAGACGTTTGGGCAACATTTTTTAAGAATAGTTCTCTATGTGTAATCAAGATTTTGTATTTTTAGTTGATAAGTATTGCTAATAGCTTTAAGCAATAAGCCTAAGCTGAGAGATTTCAGTAAATACAAAATTACAATTCATTCATCATTTAACTAACTCCCAAATGAAAAAACACTTTTTACTATTATTAGTACTATTATCGTTCTGTTCTTTTGCCCAAGAAAAGACAGATTTGAAAAGTATTCAACAAGCCAATGCCATAGTTCCTTCCTCTTCATCAGTTCCTGCTCCAGTCGTTACCAAACACCAAACTATTATTAATGGTCAGCCCATTGCATACACCGCTACTACGGGTTATATGACTTTGAAAGACGAAGCTGGTAAACCAAAAGGCAACATTTTCTTTATTGCCTATACGAAAGACGGTGTAACAGACATTACCAAACGCCCGATGACCTATACTTTTAATGGTGGCCCTGGGTCTGCATCAGTTTGGCTTCACATGGGTGCTATTGGTCCAAAAAGAATATTGATGTCGGATAAAGGCGATGCCTTAGCTCCACCTTATAAATATGTTAACAACGAATATTCTTGGCTGGATAAAACAGATTTGGTATTTATTGACCCTATTAATACTGGTTATAGTAGAGCAGTAAATGGCGAAGACCCTAAACAATTTTTAGGATATGTAGAAGATATCGAGTCTGTCGGAGAATTCATCAGATTATACACCGTAAAATATGGTCGTTGGTCTTCTCCTAAGTTCTTGGCTGGCGAAAGTTATGGTACTACTCGTTCTGCTGGACTTTCGGGTTATTTGCAAGATAAATTCAATATGTATATCAATGGTATTTCTTTGATTTCTTCGGTATTAAACTTCCAAACCATTCTATTCGATAAAGGAAACGAATTGCCTAATATTCTATATGTACCTACTTACACAGCCATGGCTTGGTATCACAAAAAAATTGCGAAGGAATATCAAGGGGATTTACAGAAAGCCTTGCGTGAAGCCGAACATTTCGCTTTAAACGAATATGCCACAGCATTGATGAAAGGGGATTTATTACCAGAAGATGAAAAAAAACAAATTGTTCAAAAGCTCAGTAAGTTGACGGGTGTTTCAGAGGCATTTATCCAAAATGTCAATTTACGCATAGAAATCAGCCGTTTTACCAAAGAGTTATTACGTAGTGAAGGCAAAACTGCTGGACGTTTAGACGGACGATTTACTGGAATTGATTATGATGATGCCGGCGAAAGATATGAATTTGACCCAAGTTTGGATGCCACCATTTCAGGGCCATATTCTACGACAGTAAACAACTATTTACGTCAGGATTTAAAGTATGAAAATGATTTGCCGTATTTGATGCTAACAGGCAGAGTACAACCGTGGAATTATAGCAATGTACAAAACAAATATTTGAATGTAGCAGAAACGTTACGACAAGCAATGGCTAAAAATCCTTATTTGAAAGTATGGATACCGTCAGCTTATTATGATTTAGCCACACCCTATTTTGCGGCTGAATATGTGGTATCACACATGGGTTTAAGACCAGAACAACGTAAGAATATAAAATTTACCTACTTTGAATCGGGACACATGATGTACATTCACAAAGCATCATTAATTAAACTGAAAAAAGAAGCAGATGAGTTTTATGATGAAACTTTAAAATAATCAGAAGTATCATAAGCACAAGATTGGTCAACTTTTAAAAAGTTGACCAATCTAAAAT
>NZ_JBWKYN010000275.1:0-4980 GCF_059423785.1 Arcicella sp. GW458-12-2-14-TSB2
ATAGAATTAACTAATTGTAAGCCAATACTAATTTTTAACTCTTTCGAGAATAAATTCCTGATTTCAGATAATAATCGAATAGAAACAGGTTTAAATTCCCATTCGTCTGGTCGACCCCAACGGTTTTTAATTTGTCCCTTTATATACAAGAATCTATCAGTAGCAATGTATTTGGAAAGATTCACAAAATCTTCCCCAAATAAAGCAAACTCATAGCTTCCGTTATAATCTTCCAATGTAAAAAGCATAAATGGATTTCCATTCTTTGAGTACCTTTCGACAACTTTAGTGACAATTCCCCCTACAGAAACTTCTTTTCCTTTGAAAATAGGTTCCATTACTCTGTCTAGCGTACAGCTACAAAAGCTTTCTAGCTCTAAGCGATATTCATCTAATGGGTGACCCGAAATATAAATTCCGACCACTTCCTTTTCAAACTTCAGTTTTTCCATTTGTCCCCATTTTTCAATCAAAGGGATTTTAGGCGTTGCGAGGTCTCCACCGCCACCGTCTCCAAGCATTCCAAATAAAGAACCTTGGGCAGAAGCAGCAACTTCCACAGCCTTGTTGGCATAACGAATAATTTTTTCTATAAAATTACTTCCTTCAACATCAGCGAAATAAACAGCCCTGTGAATATTGTCAAAGCAATCAAAACCTCCTCCATAAGCCAGACTTTCCAACGTCTTTTTGTTAACTGTTCTCAGGTTTACTCTTTTTACAAAATCAAAAATATCTTTGTAAGCACCATTTTTGTCTCTTTCTTCAATAATACTCTCTACCGCTGCATCGCCAGTCCCTTTAATAGCACCTAAACCAAAACGAATTTCCCCTTTTTTATTAACGGCAAATGAACGATACGATTCATTAATATCAGGCCCTAATACAGGTAAGCCCATACGCCTACATTCTTCCATAAAGAATGTAATTTTATCAATGTTACCCAGTGAGTTAGACATTACCGCAGCCATGTATTCCGACGGATAATGTGCTTTTAAATAACCTGTTTGGTATGCCACAAAAGCATAGCAAGTAGAGTGCGATTTGTTAAAAGCATATTGTGCAAATGCTTCCCAGTCTGTCCAGATTTTATTAAGCTTATCTTCAGGGTGTCCTTTTTCTTTGGCACCATCCACAAACTTGCTTTTCATTTTATCAAGTGTGTAGCGGTCTTTCTTACCCATCGCTTTTCTTAGTACATCGGCGTCTCCTTTGGAAAAGCCTGCTAATTTCTGCGACAGCAACATCACCTGTTCTTGATAGACAGTAATACCATAAGTATCCGCCAAATATTCTTCCATATCGGGTAAATCATAAGCGATTTCCTCTCGACCATGTTTACGGGCAATAAAGTTAGGAATATAGGCAATAGGACCTGGGCGATACAAGGCATTCATGGCAATTAAATCCGAAAACTGATCGGGCTTTAAATCGAGCAAATGTTTTTGCATTCCAGCGGATTCAAACTGGAAAGTAGCATTGGTTTCACCTCTTTGATATAATTCATACGTCTTCACGTCATCAAGTGGAATATTATCCAAATCAATATCTATCCCGTGGTTTTGTTTAATCAATCGTAAAGCTTCTTTTAAAATAGACAAGGTTTTTAAACCCAAAAAGTCCATTTTAATTACACCCGCATCTTCAATTATTTTTCCTTCAAACTGCGTAATTAATAAGTTTACCTCTTTAGAAGAATAAACAGGTAGGATTTCGGTTAAATCCTTTGGAGCGATAATAATACCAGCTGCGTGAATACCCGTACCACGTACTGAACCCTCTAAAACGAGTGCTTCTTCTAATACTTTAGAACGCAATGACCCTTCACGCCTGATTTCACGAAGTTTTTTAACATTCTCAATATCTTCAGCTTGGAATTGTTCTTTTTCGGCTAACGACTTTTCACCAATTAACGGAGCATTCATTACTCGGTTAAGATTCGTTCCGGGCTTATCAGGTACTAATTTGGCTAATTCATTGGACTCATTCAACGGTAAATCCATCACACGAGCAACGTCTTTGATGGACATTTTAGCCGCCATTGTACCATAAGTAACGATATGGGCTACTTGTTGTTTACCGTATTTTTCAACCACGTAATCAATTACTTTTTGGCGACCTTCATCGTCAAAATCCGTATCAATATCGGGCATTGATTTACGGTCGGGATTCAAGAAACGCTCAAAAAGTAGGTTGTACTTAATAGGGTCGATATTGGTAATACCTATACAATAAGCCACTACCGAACCAGCAGCCGAACCACGACCAGGTCCTACAAAAACGCCAAGTTCACGACCAGCTCTGATAAAATCAGATACAATCAAGAAGTACCCCGCAAAGCCCATTGTACGAATGGTATGTAATTCAAAGCTCAGTCTGTCTTTTACTTCAATACTTTCCCAAGCTTCACCATATCGCTTTCTAGCACCTTCCCAAGTAAGGTGCTCTAAGTAATCATCCTGATTGACAAAACCCTGTGGGATTTCGTAATTAGGCAACATGATATCTTGTTTCAGACGCAGCGTATCTATTTTACCAACAATTTCATTGGTATTATCAATCGCCTCTGGAATATGCGACCATAGTTTGGTCATTTCCTGTGTATTCTTGAAATAAAATTCGTCATTATAAAATGCAAAACGCTTTCCTTTTACCGATTCTCCATCATCAACATCTTTGTAAGTAGGCGTAGCCTGTTTTTCTCCAGTGTTGATACATAACAAAATATCGTGAGCGTTGGCATCTTTTTGATCTAAGTAATGAGAATCGTTTGATGCTATTACCTTGACATTATATTTCTTAGCAAATTTTAGTAATACCTCATTACATTTTAATTGGTCAGGTATTTGGTGATTTTGTACTTCTACGTAATAGTCTTCTCCAAAAATATCTAACCACCATTTAAATTCTTTTTCAGCCTCCTCTTCGCTACCTCTTAAAATTGCCTGAGGCACTGATGCTCCAATACAACAAGTTGTAGCAATTAAACCTTTGTGATATTGCAGAATAAGTGATTTATCAATACGCGGGTATTTACCATAAAGTCCTTCAATAAAACCTAAAGAACACAACTTTACCAAGTTGGCATAGCCCTCGGCATTCTTGGCCAACATCAATTGATGATAACGTTTGTCTTTTTGTTCTTTAGAAAATTGTTTTTTAAAACGGTCTTCCACTACATAAAACTCACAGCCAACAATGGGTTTAACCCCTTCGTGTTTACTGGCTTCAGCCACAAACTGAAAAGCACCAAACATATTACCGTGGTCTGTTATGGCAACAGCAGGCATATTATCAGCTTTTGCTTTGGCAAAAAGTCCAGAAATTTTAGAAGCTCCATCTAAGAGAGAGTATTGTGTATGACAGTGTAAATGAGAGAATTGCATCAAATTGTTTATATTAAGGTATTTTAGAAAGAATATCCAAATCAGCTATATCTTTGCAGGACATAGATAAATATTTTAGCTCATTTTGATATTTTGAATACTTAATGTTTCTTGGGTTTCCAGTTCTTTTAGGAGTTTTGGTATTGAAGTGGATAGCCCTAAATTGAATCAAGGTATCAGGGAAGTTTTTGCCTCCTAAAATACGCGAAGCATTTTCTATAATAAATTTTGAAAAAATATATCCTGCATAAATTTGTTCATGAGAGTTCCCAATTTTATCAGATTTTAGATTACATAAAAAAATAAATAATTCGTTGTCTTTGGGGTAGAATATAAAATAATCACACAATGAGTTTTGATTCCCTTGGCTAAAAAAAGGAAAAATAGAATCAATATCAAATTTATAAATAGATAGAGCCCCCCTTACTCTGATATTTACTTCTTTGCATTTGGCTTTTTTGCCAAGTTCAATAAGTTTATTTGGTTCAGTATGAAGAAATTTCTCCTTCCTGAGAATTTCATTAATTTTTGAATAAATATCTCTTGGTTGCATATTAAAATAGGGAGAAATATATATCTTCAGCTCTCGAATTTTGCTCTAAAATTACATTGTCAATAGTTTCGACATCAAATCCACTTTCCGAAACCTCTATTTCCTCAACTATGTGGTTGTGTAAATAATATACACTAACATCATTAAACTTTAGTACACTATCAAAGGAATATTCATATTTTCTAATTAAATCTATGCTATCACCTCCTCTATTACCCAGCATTATTAAAGTATTAATTTCTCTTATGATGTAATCGCTATGAGTACTTATAATCACTTTGAAATTTTCGTGCACTAATTTCCCTATGAATCTTGAAAATTTTATTTGTAGATTAGGATGAAGATTTAATTCTGGTTCATCAATAATTATAACATCATTTTTCTTTGCAATATATTTGAAATAGAAAACTAAACTTGACAAAGACTTTACTAAAGATGATGTTAAATTTAAATCTAAATACTTTTCATTATTACTTTTTAGGTTAATTGAACCGTCATTTTCCATTTCAATTTTACCACCTATAATTATTTCCTCTAGTTCTTCTCCTAGAATTGAATATTCACTTTTGATATTATTTCTACTGGGAATTGTAGAAATAATATTTGCAAAATCCTTTATGGCTAAAGAAATACCTCTATTTTTATTTTCCTCTTTTATATTGTTATTTGGTCTTGAAGGTATTATTCCACGTCCAACGTGCATTAAAACATGGTAAGCATCATCATACAAAAGAGAATTTCCCCCATTTTTTATTTCTTTTTGAAAAATATCTATTGCAATTCTTTCTGAGGGATATATTATGGCTTCTTTTTTATCTCCACCATTAATAATTGCATATAAAAAACTTTGTAAAAGAATATTTTGAATTTGGATAATATGATATTCTTTTAAACCGTCTTCAAAAGAATAATTATAGTCAGTTAATCTAAATAAAACATCGAACGATTCCTCACTTTTATCAAATTCTATAGTACTAAACTTGCTTTCAATTGAAGAATTATAACCTTTAAATTTTTGCTGATAAATAATATCTTTTACTT
>NZ_JBWKYN010000276.1:0-4960 GCF_059423785.1 Arcicella sp. GW458-12-2-14-TSB2
TTTTAAAAGATTTCGATAAAAATTCTTATTAAATGATTGTAAAATTCCAATTCATGAAACTGTTTTTTATTTTTTTATTATTTCCACTAACATATTCGTTTGGTCAGTCACTAAAATTTAATTTCTCACAGCCCAAAATGGGCTCTCCTTTTAACATTACTGTTTACGCAAACGACTCTATCCAAATTAAAGAAGTTACGAAACAGGCTTATCTGCTCGTGGATTCGCTCAACCTTATTTATAGCGATTATCTTGAAAATAGTGAGCTTTCAAAATTGAGTACAAAAGCAGGACAAAAATCTTTTACACAGGTGACGCCTGCCTTGTGGGATATTTTACAAAAATCAGTACAAGCTTCTCAGAAAAGCGATGGTGCTTTTGATATTAGTATTGGTAGGGTGGTAAAGCTATGGAGAAAAACCAGAAAAGATAAAATTTTACCCCAACCTATAGTTTTGCAAGAGGCCATTAAAACGGTAGGCTATCGTGCTATCCAGATGAACCCTGCTAATAAAAGTGTCAGACTATCAAAGCCTAATACTTTATTAGATTTAGGCGGAATTGCCAAAGGATATATTGCGCAAGTAATTGTAGATTTTTATCGAGCAAAAGGATTTAAAAAAGTTTTGGTAGATGCTGGAGGAGATTTAGCCATGAGTTGGGAAGGCACATCGGGCTGGAAAATTGGGATTAATGTCCCCAATTCAGAAGAGCTAATACAACAATACTTAGTGCTACAAAATCAAGCGGTGGCTACTTCTGGCGATATGTATCAATATGTAACATTCAATGGAAAGTATTATTCCCATATCGTAAATCCTGCTACAGGAATGGGCTTAACCGAACGCAAAAATGTAACAGTCATCGCTCCAGATGGTGCAACTGCCGACTGGCTGGCTACTGCTTGTAGTGTGTTAAGTATAAAAAAGGCGTTGAAGTTAATAAAATCCATGCCGAATTGTGAAGTAATGATTGCTGAAATAAAGGATGAAAAAATCTTGAAATGGCAATCAAAGGGCTTTAATGCCTACTTTGCCCAATAAGTTTTGCACAGATTAAACAGGATATGGTCAAAAAATATTTTTTTTAATTTTACCACAGCTTACTTTAAACATACTATGCAAAAAACACTCTTAATCTTTTTAATTATTCTTTTTCAAGAAACTGTTGCTCAAGATTTTAAGCCTTACGAGCAAACTATTCCGAACACTACCGTAAAATATAAAATGGTGCCTGTTCCTGCGGGAACATTCACCTTGGGAAGTCCAGCGTCAGAACAAGGACACGAAGCCGATGAAAGTCCACAAGTAAAAGTAAAAATTGAGCCCTTTTGGATGGGAGCATATGAAGTAACTTACGACGAATATCAGTTGTTTTTTGAGGAGGAAAGAGACCCAGAACCCAAACCAGATGCTATTACTCGTCCTAGTCCACCTTATATAGATTTTACTTTGGGTATGGGAAAAGTAGGAGGCTTTCCTGCTAATTCTATGCAACAATACGCCGCATTGATGTATTGCAAATGGTTATATTATAAAACAGGTATTTTTCACAGACTACCAACGGAAGCCGAATGGGAATATGCGTGTAGGGCGGGAAGTAGTACAGCTTATTTCTTTGGCAATGATGCTACTAAAATAGGAGATTATGCTTGGTTTAAAAGTAATTCAGAGGATAAATACCATCACGTAGGCGAGAAAAAGCCTAATGCTTGGGGATTATATGATATGCTAGGCAATGTAGCGGAGTGGACGCTTGATCAATACGATGAAAGCTTTTATCAGAAGATACAAGCGAATGAGGTTAATCCTTATAATACAAAATTAAAACGTTATCCAAGCACTGTGAAAGGGGGGAATTATCAAGATGAAGCCATACAATTGCGTAGTGCTAATCGTCTAAAATCTGACGCCATTTGGAACAGAAGAGACCCACAAATTCCAAAAAGTAAATGGTGGAATGCTGATTCTCCCTTCGTAGGTTTCAGAATCATCAGACCTGTAAAACAACCAACAAAGGAAGAGGTTGATGCTTTTTTTGAAAGTGTATTGAAGTAAGGAAGAGATTTACCCGCAGATTTTGAGATTTTAAACCGCAGATTTACACAGATTTTTCAAGTATTAATCAGCGTTATCAGCGTATTTTTTTCAGCGGAAATCAGCGGGAAAAATATTTAATCACAGATTTTTGGAGATTTAAAAATTCACAATTCACAACTCTTATTTACTATGAATTTTAATAGACGAGATTTCGTAAAAAGTACTTCCATCATTACAGGTGGATTATTAACCACTCCGTTTTTATCTGAAGCTTCATTCTTCAATAGCAATTCGGATGATACCATAAAAATTGCTGTCATTGGTTGCGGAGGTAGAGGCACAGGAGCAGTAGTTCAGGCATTAAGCACTAAGCAGAATGTTAAGCTAGTAGCGATGGCCGATGCTTTCAAAGACCGCTTGAATCAGTGTTATGAAAATATAACGAGTGATGACCAAGCGCATTTAAAAGCAAAAATCAATGTACCTGAAGACCATAAATTTACCGGATTCGATGCTTATCTGAAAGCTATTCCTTTGGCTGATGTAGTGATTCTTACTACGCCTCCAGGGTTTCGTCCGATGCACTTTGAATCAGCCGTAAATGCAGGAAAACATATTTTCATGGAAAAACCTGTGGCTACAGACCCTGCGGGTATCCAAAGAGTATTAGCCGCTGCCGAAAAAGCAAAGGCTAAAAAGCTAAATGTGGTAGTTGGTTTACAGAGACATTATCAGAATTCGTACCGCGAATTGATGAAACGCCTGCAAGATGGCATGGTCGGAGATATTGTTTCGGCTTCTGCTTGGTGGAATAATGATGGCGTTTGGACGAATCCTCGCAAACCTGGGCAAACTGAAATGGACTATCAAATGCGCAACTGGTATTATTTCAACTGGCTTTGTGGCGACCATATTACTGAACAACATATCCATAATATTGATGTAATCAATTGGGCAAAAAATGGTTATCCAGTTAGAGCAAGGGGTACTGGTGGTAGAGAAGTACGTAAAGGAAAAGATACTGGTGAAATATTTGACCACCACTTGGTAGAATTTGAATATGCCGATGGCACTATTTTGAATTCTCAATGTCGTCACATGAAAGGTACTTGGGCTAAAGTAGATGAATTGGTGGTAGGGACTAAAGGTAAAATTCAGTTTGATGCCGCTAAAATCACGGACCATAAAGGCAACTCGTTATATGCGTTTGATAAGAAAAATAAGGAGAATCAACCTTATCAAACCGAACATGATGAACTGTTTGAAGCCATTGCTAAAGGTGAATACAAATTTGCTGATGCCGAAAACGGTGCGAAGTCAACAATGACTTCTATTTTAGGCAGAATGGCTACTTATTCAGGACAAGTGATTGAATGGGACAAAGCCATTAATTCAGGGATTGATATTATGCCAAAAACTTTGGCATGGGATGCTGATATGCCTTTGAAACCAGATGCTAATGGAAATTATCCTGTAGCTATTCCGGGGAAAACGAAGTATTTTTCATAATATAACAAGTGCAAAAGTGTAGATTAAAGCATCATTATTTTTAGCAACAATTATGTTCAGACCAGCAACTCATCGCATAAGTTGCTGGTCTTGCTATTTTGTTCCTTTGAACTTATCATCGCTATTATATTAATTAATTCCAACAAGCTAATGAACAATGGATTAATTTATAAATTTGTAGCATAAAAGAAAAATATGGACAATCGGTTTACTGATATTATACAACTAATTAAACAATCTCAGGCGAATGCAATAAGAGCCGTCAATGCTGAATTGATAAATCTTTATTGGAACATTGGAGAATATATTAGCAGGAAAATTGAACAATCTGAATGGGGAGACTCTGTAGTTACTGAATTAGCAAAATACATCCAACAAAACGAACCAGACTTAAAAGGTTTTTCCAATAAGAATATTTGGAGGATGAAACAATTTTACGAAGCTTACAAGGACTTTCCAAAACTCTCAACACTGTTGAGAGAAATTAGCTGGTCTCACAATTTAGCTATCTTTTCAAGATGTAAGACGATTGAAGAAAGAGAATTTTATTTAAAGTTTTCAAAACAAGAAAATTACAGTTTTAGAGAACTCGAACGACAAATATCAGCTAGTCTTTTTGAGCGGATTATGATAGGAAACTCAAAGTTTTCAACAACACTAAGTGAATCTAACCATGATTTTTCAAATGCCTTTAAAGATAGCTATGTATTTGAATTTTTGAGTTTACCAGAAAAACACAGTGAAAGCGATTTGCAAGATGGACTTGTAAAACAAATGAAAAACTTTATTCTGGAACTTGGGAAAGACTTCCTTTTTATTGGAGAAGAATATAGGTTACAAGTTGGCTATAGCGACTTTTACATTGACCTTTTATTTTATCATCGTGGTTTACAATGTTTGGTAGCCTTTGAATTAAAGACAGATAAATTCAAGCCTGAACATTTGGGGCAATTGAATTTTTATCTGGAAGCCTTGGACAGAGACGTTAAAAAGCAAAATGAAAATCCTAGTATTGGAATTTTGTTATGCAAAGACAAAGATACTGAAGTCGTAGAGTATGCTTTAAGTAGAAGTCTTTCACCAACAATGGTTTCTGAATACAAAACTCAACTTCCTGACAAAAAACTCTTGCAACAAAAATTACACGAACTATTTGATAGTGACAAAGAAAAAAAATAGAGATCCAAGTATTTAATAGTCCCCGACTTTATAAATAAAAAGCATTTTCTACACTTACAAATTCTTCATAGTACTTTTTACCATTGCACGTACATTATAAATTAAATAGTCTTATTATCTTAAAAGGTAATAAGCATCAATACCTTCATAAATCAGTATTTAAAATGGATGTAGTTTTTTGCATTTTTTTTATAAAAATAACAATCAATTAAAAATATCGTTATATTTACTGT
>NZ_JBWKYN010000277.1:0-4938 GCF_059423785.1 Arcicella sp. GW458-12-2-14-TSB2
GAAAGGCTTAGCGTCAATTTGACGCTAAGCCTTTCTCTTTTAAATTAATTCACATCCTTCCCTTCACTCAAGGTTTTAATCATTTTAGCTACATTGTCTTTTTCTAAATCGTTCGGTGCAAGTGTTAAAGCCAATTTCGCATATTTTAACGCATTTTTAAAATCTCCTATACCCGAATAGCCTCTTGCTAAACCAACCAACGGAGTATATTCATTTGGGTTCTTTGTAGCATTTAATTTAAAGGCTTCAAAAGCTTCTTGAGGCTTCTTCTCTTTCAACAAACCTCTAGCATATTGGTGTATTTCTGTCACATTACCTTTGGGTAAAGCTAGTTTCATGGTAGCATCGGCTTCGCTATCTTTCCCTAATTTTCTTAATATGGCAGCTTTGGTACTGAGCGTTGTAAAATTTGCTTCGCCTACATAGCGTTCGGTAATAGAGCGTTCTGCCCACGCCAAACCCTCTTCTAAGTTTACATTGTTTTTTAAACAATAGTTAGCAGCTTCATTTAAAGTTTGCCAAGTTCCCCCTTTTTCGCCTCTCAGTTCATCACGCATAGAAGCTAAAACAAGAGGATGTACATCTACTTCTACCTTAAAAGGAATTTTCCATTTTTCCCATAATAAAGCTACCGTAGCCGATTTTTCAGTCTGGTCAACAAACTCGTACTTTAGCCATTCAACTAAAGGCTGTTCTTTCTGCTGTTTTACGTTTACGCGTAAAGCGTCTTCTTTTTCGTCATAATAATAGCTTCCCCACGACGTAGCATTTTTTGAAAAAATAATTGTTACCTCATTTTCTTGTACTGCCATAAACAGTCCATATTTACCAACTGGCAGTGTTTGTCCTTCTATTTTCACTGGTGTTGAAAAACTAATCGTCGTATTCATATTAGCTCCTGCTCGCCAAGGTGCCGATACAGATGTGCCAAAACCCAAATCTGCAAAGCCGTAATGCACTAATTGCCCCCAAATTTTACCTTCACGTCCTTTTACTCTAGGACGGTGATAATTAATTGTCACATCCGTTAATCCTATCCTTTCGCTAACAGAAGCTAGTTTATTTCCACCGTTGGGTGGAACAGTTAATTGAGCCAATACATCCAACATTAGAAATATTGACAGAAACGATGCTAAAATAATTTTTTTCATGGTCTTTAGATTTATTTTTTGACAAAGGAGGAAAATGATTCATGTAAAAATAATTATTTATAATGAATAGTATCCAACAGGATATTTTTTACGTATATTTTTAACGTAAAGTATATTCTTAAAATAATTTAAAATAAATTTCTTAGATTAGTACACTTTAATTAAAGATTATTTATAAATTCGCAAAACTGGATTTCTTAGGGTAGTTTATATGAGAAAAAATCGGTACTTAATCATCTTTATGCTGTCTTTTTCACTCCTTAGCTGTGAGGTGAACGACTATGTACATCCAGATGCATTGCCCGAAATTACTCAGATTGGGAAGCAAACTTTTGGTGCAAAAATTAATGGAGCTATCTGGACGCCCTTTCAGCGATACCAAGCCAACCCTAATTTTAAGCCTGCACCAGTAGTTTGGGGTAAATATCAAAATTCAACCCTCAGATTAACCGTAACTAATCAAAACACTTTAGAGTCGATTAGCTTTATGATTAATAATGTTCAAGATACTGGTAAATATCAGTTCATGAAATATTTTCCTAAAAATGCTGTTGAGTTTACACCTTTTGCCAGTGTTTATCAAAAGTGTAGCGACGGTAATTGTTCTCAATACGCTATTTGTCAAAACTGTGAAAACGAAGTGAATATTATCCGATTTGACCCTGTTTCAAAAATCTATTCGGGTACTTTTAACGTAACTTTTCAAAACAAAGACAAGCCTTCTGACATAATTGCCTTGAAAGATGGTAGGTTTGACATCAAAGAGTAATTTTAAAATGTATTATTTTCAATCAAAAACAATTATATTTTACATTAATTCGGGGTTGTTTGGTATTTCACTGAACAACCTTTTTTTATTGCCTAAGCTCAGTTAGTTCGTATATTTGTTGCCAAGAACAAGGTTTTTGTCTTTAACTTAACCCTAAAAGAATGCCTTTAATAAAACCTGTAAAAGGAGTATCGCCTACTATGGGCGAAAATTGCTGGCTGGCCGAAAACGCTACCGTTGTTGGTGATGTAACACTTGGGGAAAATTGTACCGTTTGGTTCAATGCTGTTATCAGAGGAGACGTTAATAGCATTTCAATTGGAGATAATTCTAATATACAAGACGGTGCTATTATCCATTGTACTTATCAGAAGACCAAAACGACTATTGGCAATTATGTTTCTATTGCCCATAATGCTATTGTTCATGGCTGTACGATTGAAGACAAAGTGTTGATTGGTATGGGTGCTATCGTGATGGATGGGGCTGTGATAGAAACAGGATCAATCATTGCTGCAGGTGCTATCGTTACACAAAATACACGTGTTCCTGCTGGAACTATTTATGCAGGTAATCCCGCTAAATTCTTAAAAAATATCTCTCCAGAAGCTGCGGAGGTATTTATGAGAACCGCCAATAATTATATCATGTATGCTGAATGGTTTAAATAGCTTTTTAGCTATTAGCTTTGAGCGGTGAGCTTTGAGCTTTTTAAAGTTCTAAATCAGTAATCCCTCATAAGAAAATCATTAGTATTATTAATTTTAAAATCTCAAAGCTCACGGCTCAAAGCTGATAGCTTAAACAATTTTTTCCATGCCAACAATATTCACTAAAATTATCAATGGCGAGATTCCTTGCCATAAAATTGCAGAGGACGAAAACTTCATTGCATTCTTGGATGTTATGCCACTTGCCGAAGGACATACTTTGGTGGTTCCGAAAAAAGAGATAGACTATATCTTTGATTTAGACGATGATTTATTGGCTGGTCTAATGATTTTTGCTAAAAAAATTGCGCCAGCACTACAACAGGCTATTCCCTGCCGAAGAATTGGGGTATCTGTCATTGGCTTAGAAGTACCGCATACTCACGTTCATTTAATTCCTTTGAATACGATGAATGATATTAATTTTACAAGAGAGAAATTGAAACCATCGCAAGAAGAATTAAAAGCAACGGCTGATAAAATCAGAGGACTTTTATAATTCCAATTTGAAAATTTGATGATTTGAAGATTTGAAAATAATTAAATGCCTAATGGATTACATTCATTTTCAAATCTTCAAATCACCACATCTTCAAATCATCAAATCCTATTTCAAATGTGTTTTCAAAATATTGATTTCAGCTACTGGCGCAGCTCTTTCATATAAAATTTTATAGACTGCGTCAATAATTGGCATATCTACACCATATTTCTCATTAATTTGATGAATACTCTTTACGGCATAATATCCCTCCGCTACCATATTCATTTCTATCTGTGCCGATTTAACCGAATACCCACGCCCAATCATATTTCCAAAAGTACGGTTTCTTGAAAACTGCGAATAAGCCGTTACCAGTAAATCGCCTAAATAACCCGAATTGTTCAAATCTCGTGAAGCTTGTGGATAAGCATAA
Source organism: Arcicella sp. GW458-12-2-14-TSB2 (assembly GCF_059423785.1). Lineage (NCBI taxonomy): Bacteria > Pseudomonadati > Bacteroidota > Cytophagia > Cytophagales > Flectobacillaceae > Arcicella > Arcicella sp. GW458-12-2-14-TSB2. Next base: position 3,548 of record NZ_JBWKYN010000277.1, read on the forward strand.
TCTAAAAAGCGTTTGATTTCCTGCATAGCATTAGAAACCATTACCGCCTGAAAGTTATCTCCAAAACCTAAGCCGTGGGTGATACCACAAGCCATTGCTACAATATTTTTGATTACTGCACAGTATTCAACACCGTATAAATCTGCAATAGGGTTTGCTTGAATATATCTGCAACTCAACAAGTTAGAAAACTCTTGGGCTAAATTGATATTAGGCGAACCAATGGTTAGATACGACTGCTTTTCTAATGCTACTTCTTCAGCGTGGCATGGACCAGCAATTACACACATCTGCGTAAGCGGCACACCAAATACTTTTTCCATCCAGTCGGTTACCAACATATTTTCATCTGGAATCATCCCCTTAATCGCTGATACAACTTTCTTTCCTGCAAAGTGATTACGCGTAAGGTTTTTCAAAGCGTCGGGTACAAAAGCTGCTGGTACGGCCAAAATTACATAATCTACCCCATACAAGGCATCGTACATTTTGTAATATGCCTTTACTTTTCTTGGGTTAAGCAATGCATCTGTTAAATAGCTTGGGTTGTGATTATACTTTTTAATAAAATCAACATCCGATTTACGGCGAAGCCACCATTTTACTTTGACATTGTTTTCAGTTAAAATTTTGATGATAGCCGTTGCCCAACTACCACCGCCCAATACAGCAATTTGTGTGGGTAAACCTTTTTTGAAAGCAGGTATTTCTGTCATGTTAAATATTAAGGGAAGAAATACTTTTACTAAGACAATTAGTTCAAGTATCTATTATTAGCCCTGACTATCCCTTGATGATTAAAAGCATCTGTACGGATTGCCACAAAGGTTGATTTGCAAAGCTAACAAGGCTCTGAGCAAAAAGAAAACAAAACAAAACAATATTTTGAAGAGATTAGTGTTCGTGGGCGATTAATCCCAGAAATCGATAAAATAAAGGAGTCTCAAACAATGAATAAATCTTCATTATTTGAGACTCCTTTACTAAAATGGTTTGTTGATACCAGTGTAAATAAAATGTATATCCCCTTCTCTTAGGGTGTGACTTTAGTCCTATCGTCTACCCACAAGTTCATAAGTAATTGATAATCAATACAAATCAACCTCACCCCCAACCCCTCTCCTTCAGAGAGGGGAGCTTTAAGCTCCAAAGTCTGCTCCCCTTCTCTGAAGGAGAAGGGGCTGGGGGATGAGGTTTGGAGGGCGATTGCACACCATTTAACCTAATTTTATCAATATTATATAACTTTTAAGAGTCCTTTAAAAGATGTGGGTAATCGATAGGACTTAAGTCACACCCTAAGAGAAAATGGTTTTTATGCTTAATAACGAACACGTTTACTATATAATAAATCTATTAATCACTAGGGAGGGACTTAAGTCCCTCCCTAG
>NZ_JBWKYN010000278.1:0-4845 GCF_059423785.1 Arcicella sp. GW458-12-2-14-TSB2
GAATTTATGATTACTGTAATCCTCTGAATTGTAGTAGTAAAGAGTAGAGGAATGAGAAATTTGTTTTTCAATTGGTGATTTTAGAAATAGATTAATTGTTTCCGAAAGGCTATTAGTAAAACTAATATTATACTTTAAAGGGTCATTGAATTTCAAAAGTAAACGTTGAAAGCGATTTTTCTCCAAATCTTCTGATTCTAAAAATGGGACAATATAATGTGTCAAAGCCTCCAAAATAGTACTCTTCCCAGTCCCATTCTCACCAGTCAAAATATGGATTTCAGCTTTTTCAGGGTCAGTCTTTTTAGGAAAGTCCATTTTTAGATGCTCAAAAGCTCCTATTTTATTGATTTCTAAACTTTCTATCCGAAAATTTTCCATGATATTTTTCGCTTGTTTTCTTAAAAATACTCAAAATATTGATGCAAATTACATAAAAAAGTGCCAAATATCAGGCGTTTTACCGCATGAAATTTGACACCTCACAGTATTTAGCAATAAATACTTAAAAGATTTTATAGCCTAGAGTCATTTGCCATAAACTACTCTTTTGTGAGTAATTTATACTTTTTGATAAATCAACTACTGACGAAATATCTGAAAGACTTCCTTCATAACGTAAATCAACAGATAAAGAACCAATGTCCAAACCAGCACCAGCCTGATAGCCATAAGTGGCATTCTTGAATGAATCTCCGATATTACTTGAATAGTTTTTCAGGTCATCACTAATACTGTTAGATACTTTAAATGACGCCACAGGGCCTGCGTTTATACGAAGAGGGCCTAATTTATAGCCAATCAACACAGGTACATCAAGACTTGTGTAATCTACGTGTACTTTTTGTGAATTTAAATTCAAATTTCCTCCTTTTGCCGAGAAGATTAATTCTGGCTGTAAAAACACCGTTTTCCCAAATCGGAAATATACACCACCAACATAACCAGTTTTAGTATCCAAGCTTTGTTGTAAATTTGCACCAACTGACTGACTCTCGAAATCAGTTTTTAATTGAGAAAAGTTTACACCACCTTTGATACCGAAGGTAATTTGAGCAAAAACGCTACTTGTTTTTACAAAAATTAACAGGGCGATAAGTAAAATGATTTTTTTGTTCATAAGAGTAAGAATTTGATTTGTTGGCAAGATAACGGTATATTCTATACACGAAGTACTTTATTACTCGTTTTTTTAGCATAAATTAGTAAGCGGTAGGTATTTTTGAGTTTTCACTTGATAATTAACTACTAATTATAGGGATAATCCTAAATTTTAATTGTTGAAAATGTTAAAATATTTCTTGTTATCGGTTGATAATGAGATGGTTAAGTATTGATATGGCAAAAGTAAAAACCTCATTTTTCTGTCAAAACTGTGGGAATCAGGCTCCTAAATGGTTGGGGAGATGTCCCGCTTGTGGCGAGTGGAATACTTTCGTAGAAGAAGTAGTACAGAAGGATGAACCCACAAAAGGCTCTTGGAAAGTGTCTACTTCTTTGAAAGTTGCGTCAAAACCTAGGGCTATTCAAGAGATTAATTATCAGGAACAAGACCGAATTTTAACAAAAGATAGAGAGTTAAATAGGGTATTAGGAGGAGGCATCGTATTAGGTTCTTTAGTATTGATAGGCGGTGAACCGGGTATTGGGAAGTCAACATTGATGCTCCAAATTGCCTTGATGCTTGATAACTACAAAGTATTATATGTTTCTGGGGAAGAATCTGAACATCAAATCAAGATGCGGGCTGAGCGGTTGGAAAATAAAAGCGATAATTGCTTTATCCTTACAGAAACCCAAACCCAAAATATCTTTAAGCAAGTAGAGACTTTTGAACCTGACATCCTGATTGTTGATTCTATCCAAACGTTACAATCGTCTTTTATTGAGGCAGGAGCAGGGAGCGTATCGCAAGTAAAAGAATGTGCGGCTGAATTAATGAAATTCGCGAAAGAATCGGGCACGCCTGTGTTTATCATAGGGCATATCACCAAAGATGGTTCGTTGGCGGGGCCGAAGGTATTAGAACACATGGTGGATACCGTCCTCCAGTTTGAAGGTGACCGCCATTTGGCGTATAGGATTCTACGCACTACCAAAAACCGTTTTGGAAGCACGTCTGAATTGGGCATTTATGAAATGCTCAACTCGGGTCTAAGAGAGGTGTCTAATCCTTCCGAAATCTTGATTTCACAAAGGGATGAAGATTTTTCTGGGATTACTATCGGTGCCATGCTAGAAGGCAATCGTCCGTTGTTAATAGAAACCCAGTCGCTAGTTTCTATCGCCACTTATGGCACACCACAACGAAGCTCGACAGGATTTGATGCTAAACGGTTGAATATGCTGTTGGCGGTATTGGAAAAAAGAGGAGGATTTAGACTAGGCAATCAAGATGTTTTCCTGAATATCGCAGGAGGTTTGAAAGTAGAAGACCCTGCCATTGATTTAGCCGTTTGTGCGTCCATTGTGTCTTCTTATGAGGATATTTCCATTCCGAGTACCATTTGTTTTGCAGCCGAAGTAGGACTAGGCGGAGAAATCAGGGCGGTAAATCGCATCGAAAATCGTATTTCCGAAGCCGAAAAATTAGGCTTTAAAGAAATATGGATTTCAAAGTTTAATGCCAAAGGATTGGATGTAAATAACTATAAAATCAAAGTCAGGATGGCTTCAAGATTGGATGAAGTGTTTATGCAGATATTGAGGAAGTAATAGAAGAAGGTATCAAGTCAAGAGTTTTAATAAGTCTTGACTTGATATTTTGAGTTATTAAACTGATGGGGTATTTTCATCAATACTTTGAGAAATTAAAGATGTTATAACTTTTTGTGTCTGAGGGGAATTAAATATCTCAGACAATTTATCCAAGAGGTCATCCTCGTTAATAATATTGTATCCCTTAGGGTTACTACTATCAAATAACACACACGGATACATAGAGATAGTTTTGTGGTTAATTCTCAAAAGCTGGTAACTGTATCCGCCAAGATTAGGAGCTACAATATAGAAAAAATAGTCGATGTCTCCATTTCGTGAAGAGGAAATAGTGATGTTCCCATTTAGTAAATTTTTTGTGCCTTTTGCTAAGAATTCAGCTTGTTCATTTAATATTGCTTTTGGAGTTCTTACAACATCTTCAAGTTGAAATTCAGGCCAAAGATTTTTAGTAGTCATTTTATTGAAAGATTTAAGGTGAAAATTAATGGTAAATGGTCTGAAAAATTTTCCCCATCTGGAATACCTGTTGGTTTTAAAAGGCTTTTAATCCCATCATAATCTATAAACTTTAAGCTGTCTTTATCAAAAGAATCAATTAATGATGGTCTAATCAGTACTTGGTCAAAAACATTCCAGTGATAATTTACCAATTCTGCATTTTTATAATAATAACTTCCTGCTACATTATTTCCAATATCTCCATGCAAACTCCACATTGGATTATAAAAATAATCATATTCTTTTTTAGAAACGATTCTTGATTTATTCTTTACAATTTCACTATCCATAATGGCATGAAAACTTTCTGCATCTATCATTCCAACGTCAGAAGGATTCATATTAAAATCTCCGACTACTATTGTCTTATATAGATTTTGTTCCTTCTCAATCTCTTTAACTCTTCTTGCTATTCTTCCTGCATGCGAAGAAATACTTTCAGGCTGGTTATTTCTTCTATCTGTAAGATGAACTCCAAAAACTAACATCTCCTCCGTAACTGGAAATTTTATTTTAAAACAAGTATATCTATTTTCTGATTCATCTTCAATAGGTATTATAAAGCTACTACTGAATTTTGTAAGTACCTTAATTCTATCGTTCTGAAAAATTGGATTAGGTAATTCATATTCTACTGTTTCTGAATTCAATTTTAAAAGAAGAGAAGCTAAATTAAAATTACATTCCGCCAGTAAAAGAACATCAATATTATAATGCTTTGCGATATTGCAATCTCTTCAATAATTGGTTTTCTATTGATATTCCAGAACAGAAAATTTAATGCGTGCATCTTGTAGTAAATAAGTGAGAATTAAAACAAAAATAATCAGAAACCTACAAATAATCAAGCTTGGTGCTTTGACATTTAATTGCTAATAATTTGTGACCTCAAATTATTGAAACTATGCTTTAAAGAAATCTGGATTTTGAAGTTCAACGCTAAAGGCTTAGATGGGAATAAATTATGCAGATTTTGAGGAAATGATTTAAATCCTCCTACTTTTATCGTCAACAAGATAAAAGTAGGAGGATTATTTTTATAACTCATTCCCATGTATACTCAATGAAATTAAGGTATAAATGATATTCTGAGTCTTGACACTATTGAAAATTTCTTTTAAATGCTTCGTTAACGCTTCCTCTGTTTCTATGGCAGAGGAATATAAGGTTGAGTCTAGGTAGATGCTACAGGGATAAAAAAATAGCGATTTTTGTTCGATTGTTAATAGTGAATACCGATACCCTTTTGAATTGAGGATTTTAGTATCGGGGGCTTCTATTTCAAAGATATACTTAATGATGCCACTATTGTTTTCAATCGTTTTCCTTATACTTGCTTTAATCGTTTGTTGGGTGATTTGTTCTAAAAAACTAGCTTGCTCCAATAAAACTACTTTGGGACTGCGTACGGGTTTATTCAGAGAAAATTCTGGCCAAAGGTTTTCTGATTTCATAATAAGGCGGATATTATAGTATAAATTATGGTTAGTATGTTATTTTTTGACGGTATTCCAAACTCAAATTTCTATGGCATTTTATTGACATAGCAATATTTGTACGAATAATTTAATATACATTTTTGGGGTTTAAAATCGATGTTTAAGCGGTTTATAACTGATTTTAATC
>NZ_JBWKYN010000279.1:0-4726 GCF_059423785.1 Arcicella sp. GW458-12-2-14-TSB2
GATTTACAGAATAAGAATAGCCATTCACAATATCTTGTGGACAAATTTTGCCCAAAATTCGGGATGACTCATGTTTATGATTTTAAAATTCGGGATGACTCATGTTTTTAAATATAAAAAATTCAAGAACCCTATATCAAATACAATACATCATATCTCTATCCCCGTTTCGCTTCCATTTCAGCAGCAATTTTATCAAAATCAATTGCACCGCATGAACCACAGCCTTTTGAACAACCTGCATTCTTTTTGATGCTGAAATTCTTGATAACAATATTGCCTAAGTATGCTACAGCAGCTAAAAATATGATAGCAATAATGACGTTTTCCATGATAGTCTTTATTTAATGTTAAGACTTTGTGATATTCCAATTGCGAACAATCACCTCCTCTAATTCAGAAAACATTCCACAGCCCGCAATTAGTTCACGTCCGAACACGAAATCGTCGCCACCTTTAAAATCTTTTACAAATCCACCTGCTTCTTGAACAATTAAAGAGCCAGCGGCTACATCCCAAGGCTTTAGATTGTATTCAAAAAAGCCCTCAAAGCGTCCGCAAGCAGTATAAGCTAAATCTACAGCGGCAGCCCCAAAACGACGAAGTCCATGTGATTTTTGCATCAATTCTTTCAAGATACCAATATAGTTTTCCATCAATTCAAAATCATAATATGGAAAACCTGTTGCTATTAAACTTTCGCCTAGCGTTTTGGCAGAAGATACTTTAATAGGCTTCTCATTCAAATAAGCACCTCCACCAAGCCATGCACTAAAGCATTCGTCTCTATTGATTTCGTAAACTACACCCAATACAATCTTACCTTCTTTGATTAAGGCAATTGAAATAGCAAAAACAGGCACGCCGTGGATATAATTAGTTGTGCCATCTACAGGGTCGATAATCCAAGCAAGGTCATGATTTTCGGCTTGTTCTGCTGTGCCTTCTTCTGCAATAAATCCCGCTTCAGGAACAATTTTAGAAAGCCCCGCTACTAAAAGCTCTTCTGTTTGTTTGTCAACATAAGAAACTAAATCATTCAGCCCTTTGTATTCGATACTGTCTTTACTAAATTCTGAGGCTGCTTTTCTAACAAATTCTCCCGTCTGACGGGTTAAATTGCTTACTTCTGTTGTTAGTTGTTGTAAGTTCAATGAGTTATTTTGTTAACTTTATTTTCCTGCCCCTCGTTCTATATTATTAAATATGAAATCTGATTTTACCCGCTGATTTTCAGAGATTTTATACGCAGATTTACGGTGATTTTTAAAAATGAAATCCGATAACCGAAATCTGATACCCGATACCCTAAAACTATTTCTTTTTCACCTCAAAAAATATTGCTAAGCCCAAAACGCTTACCAATACAATTGACATAATAAGGTCTACAGTTCCTCCTTTTTTAACTGATTCTGGTTCGAATTTAAACTCAATCGTGTGTTTCCCTGCAGGTACTACCATCGCTCTAAGGATATAATCTGCTCTTAGGTGTGGCTTATATTGTCCGTCTATGTAGGCTTTCCAGTCTATATTGCCACGATAGAATATTTCAGAGAAAACCGCCAATTGTTCTGTTTTAGCGTCTGATTGATAAGTTAAAGCATTTGGCTTGTACGACGTCAACACAATTTTATTGGCAGCACTGTCTGGCTGAATTTTCAAATTTGCCACTTGGTCAGCAAATCTTTTGTCGATGAAAGCAATGTCTTTAGGGTCAAACTTATCTAAAGCTTTCATTTCTTCATCGGCATTGGCTACAATTTTAAATGAATTAACAAACCAAGCATTACCACAAGCCTCTGGATTTTGCTGTGCCACTGGCTGACCTGTCTGCTGGTTTGGCATGATGAAATACTTTGTATTCAGCATATTCAATACCTGCATATTGTTTTTGGCAATCTGGTTTTCAATGATTTCTGAATAGCGACGTAATTTAGCCCCATGATAACCACCGATAGATTGGTGATAATACGACGCCTTAGCATCACTACTGAAACCACCAGCGGCGGCAGCATCAAATACTCTGTAGATACTTTTATCTTTCAATATTTGCTCGTCGGCAGCGGTTGGCGTAAATAGTTCTTCGTATTCTGAATTAGAAACGAAGTTGTCATTATTAAAATAGCGTTTGTCTACTCCGAATAAATCTATTACGATTAATAAAATTAAAACAGGATAAAAAATACCTTCTTTGATTTTGCCTGAAACCCATGCCCAGATTAAACCAGCAGCCAACAGAATAAAGGCTAACGAACGGAAAGCATCTGAACGCATCAACGACTCACGGTCTAGCACAATGCCTCTCAGGATTTGAGCATCAACGCCCTTATCACCCGTGATTTGCATTCCTTCGTCACTTAGGGATTTGAAACTAAAAAACAAACTTGGTACAAGCGCAAAAATTACGCATAATCCAGCGGTTAATGCCAAACCATAAATCAATGGTTTTTTAATAGTTTCAAACGTTGGTTTGTTATCACTAATCTGTTTTAAAGCAAGTACGCCTAATATTACCATCGCTAGTTGCGTAAGCGATAAAATCATGGTAATGGCTCTGAACTTGTTAAACATCGGAAAATAATCGAACATTGGGTAGTTTAATAAAGGGAAGTTTTTACCCCAAGCAAGAATCGTGAAAAATACAGCTGTGCCTACTAACCACCATTTTAATGAACCTCTCACTAAAAAAGTACCCAAAGCAAAAAGGAAACAAATGATTGCTCCTGCATATACAGGTCCACCCACATTAGGTTGGTCGCCCCAATAGGCTGGCCCTCTTTCAGTAAATGGCAAAGCGTTCTCTTCTGGAATACCCGCATTAACCATAGCTTTTAAGGTCTCTGATTTTTTACCACCCAAGGTTCCGCCCATTGTTCCACCATAAAAATTAGGAATCAATAAAGTACCCGTTTCACCAATGCCGTAGCTATAACTAAAAGCATAATCGCGGTCTAAACCTCCCTTCGACTGTGTATTGCTCGTTAATTCAGATTTACCACGAATGGTTTCTTTAGAGTATTCGTAGTTATTCCAAAGGCGCATCGTGTGGTTAGCTACCCCAACAAACGAACCTAAGCCCAATGCTAATAAAGCAAAGACGAGTGATTTTATTTTTCCTTGCTTTACATGATTGATTATCTCAACAATAACGTATCCGAAAAGCAACAAAGCAAAGTAATAGGTAATCTGTACGTGGTTGGCATAAATCTCTAAACTCATAAAGAGTGCTGTTAAGGCTCCTCCCAATAAATACTTGCCTTTGAAGCATAATACTGCCCCTGCTGCTACCATCGGAGCATAAGCCAAGGCAATGGCTTTTGAAGTATGTCCTGCGGGTAGAATAACCATATTAAGCGTACAGAAAGCATAACCAATGGCACCTATGATGGATTGCCAAGTATTTGCTCCCAACACGATTAATAGAATATATATGCCCAGCATCTCTAAGAAAATAACGTTGATAGGCGAGGGTAAAAAGCCCATTACGTCCCCACCAATGGTTGAACCTATGCTGTTTGGATAGGCACCGTGAATCATATAGGCAGGCATCCCACCAAACATCGAGTTTGTCCACCAAGGCACAATACCTGTTGCTTTGGTAAATTCAGTAGATTCGTGTGAAGAAGCCAATGACATGGTGATGTCGTGTTGCTTTAATTTTTTACCTTGTAAGGCCGGAGAGGCATAAATTCCTGCAAGCACAACAAAAGCAATGACTGCGTATAAATGTGGGAGGAATTTCTTGAATGAAAACTGCATATTTTTTGTAAGATTTGGACTTAAATTACCTTGTATGCAAAGATAAAGTTTCTAATTTGAAATTTTGCATGAAAGCTACTTACTCCGCTTTAAATTAGGGTTAATAAAAAATAAGGTTAGCAAATCGTTAAATCGAGGCAATGGTTTATTGAAATTTTGAACTTTTTAAGCACCTTTGTGTTTTTATTACGATTAATTAAACCAAACAATACTTGTTTTGTCCAAACGAAAGCAAATTAAAATATATTACAAAATGATGAACAAAAAGATTTTTTTACTTGCCATTTGCCTAATAATTACTGTAGTAGGGGTAAAAGCTCAAGATTCGAAGGCTGGAGTAATTATTGATGCCATGCAGAAAAAGTACAAATCAATGAAAGCATTTAGTGCTTCATTTACGTATGGTGCGGATGGTTCAAGTCAGGTTTTACAAGGAAATATTACGGTAAAAGGACAAAAGTATCGTTTAAAAACAGGCGGGCAAGAGATTTATAACAATGGCAAAGAGGTTTCTACGTATATCAAAGAAACGAATGAAGTGAATATTTCTGATTATGAACCGTCGGATAATGATTTAAACCCTTCAAGAATTTATTCATTCGATAAAAAGGGGTATCGTTATGTGTTTATTCAGGAAGCGAAAGAAGGAGCGGAGTCGTATGAAGTAATTGAACTTTCGCCAGAAAAGAAGGGAACTCAGGTTTCGAAAGTGAAAATTAAATTGAATAAAAAAGATAAGTCTGTGAAAAGTTGGACTATTACCGACAAAAATGGTAAACGCCAGACATTCAAAGTAAACAATTTTGTTCCTAACGTACCTGTAGATGATAAATACTTTGTTTTTGACAAAAGTAAATTCCCAGGTGTTGAGGTGAATGATTTGAGATAGGTTTCTTTTGGACTTTAGGATATTGGACTGTATGACTTTAGGAAATAGTTCAGTCTTCATTTTTATAAGATATAACAC
>NZ_JBWKYN010000280.1:0-4581 GCF_059423785.1 Arcicella sp. GW458-12-2-14-TSB2
CTTTGAATCCTTTATTTGCTTAATCTTACTTTCATGTATTTTCTACATTAATTATCAATTTCAGTTTTTGCCAAGAAATTTTATTACTTGGATTTCATTTATTATTATTCCGATGATTTTATCTATTTTTCGTAATATTAGAAAACAAAATAGAAAGAGATAAAATGATGTTAACAACCATAACTACTTGTTACTTTCTTTTTATAAATATTTTTTCCGTTATAACTACTAAAAGTAAGGAACACGTTACTCCTTCTTATTTCAATGATAAAACAATTCACACCTCTGAGCTAGAGGTTAAGGCTAAAAGCTATTATCTATTTACAAAAACAATAGAGATAGTTTAGACTTTAGCTTTATCTCAGGAAATCAAAGTATTCATATCTGGACTAAGGATTTCAAAAGCTTTAAAGGAACATTGACAAATTTCACTTCTAAAACTAGTAAAGAAGATATTTACCCTAAACATTATAAAAAATACAAGAAAACAGTTAAAATTGACCCGGAGGTAGCCAAAAAAGTTTACACTATATTCAATGATGCTGACATCTTTACCATGCCTGATGGAAATAATATAAAAGATTGGCGTATTGGTACAGATGGTATTACTTATTCTATAATATATTCTACCCCTAGCGAAAAATCAACCAAAGAATACTGGACACCTCAAGTATATGTCGGAAAAATCAAAGAAGCAGATACGCTAGTTAATTTAGTTAATCAGCTTGAAGCAACGTTGAATATGCGAGATTTGTATAGAAGGTTCTTTGACACCTTGCCTGATGAGTGTTATAATGTAAGCAGTATAATTATTTGGTGTAAAGAGAAAAAGCAATAGCCTTTTTATTTTCTATTATGTAATTACTGATTTGTAAAAATATATTTGATTTACTTCAATGTAATAATCTTTTGCTTTTTTAACATTACACTAAGAGATTAGGTAAATATGTTAGAAAACTATTACCATAAAGATATTTTACAAGGTAAATATCTATTTACTGTTCAACCTTAATTAAATTAGTGTGTAATTTCTTTTAACCCAATAAATAAACCTAAACATGGGAATTTTAAATGCATTGATGGGCAATTCATCAGAAGTTTCTGCTGATAAAATCGCTCACGAATTCGAGCCAATTTTGATTGAAGGAGAAGTGATTGTAAAATCATTTAAACTGATTAGAGATATGTTTGTTTTTACTAACAAGCGTTTGATTCTAGTTGACAAACAAGGGCTTACTGGTACTAAGACAGACTTCATGACGATTCCATACCATTCTATTAACTACTTTTCAAAACGTAGTGCTAGCTTATTAGACCTTGATGCCGAGATTTTGATTTGGATAAAAGGTTCGGCACAGCCTATCCAAAGAGAGTTCAGAAAAGGGGAAAATATTAACGATGTTTATAAGGCACTTAGCACTTATGTATTAAAATAAGGTGTATATTTCATGATGATAATCCCGCAAAGTTGTAAACAACTTTGCGGGATTATTTTTGTAAATTACCATTTACCATCTAAAAGCAATAATTTTGTAAGATTAGCACAAATTTAAACCATACAATGAATCAAACTGAAACTCAATACAGAGAGATTATTGCTATTTGCAAAAAATTATTTCAACAAAAAAATAAAGATTATGGTACCTCATGGCGAATTTTAAGATTGCCTAGTTTGACCGACCAGATTTTTATCAAAGCTCAAAGAATACGCTCAATCCAAGAAAAGGGAACACAAAAAATTGAGGACGGCATCGAAGGTGAGTTTATCGGAATTATCAATTATTGTATCATTGCTTTGATTCAAAAAGAATTGGGTGATTCTACTAAAATGGAGTTTACAGAACAAGAACTTAGTGATTTGTACGATATTCAAGTAGAAAAAACATTGGCTTTACAAAAAGATAAAAACCATGATTATGGCGAGGCTTGGAGAGATATGCGTGTAAGCTCAATGACGGATTTGATATTGATGAAAATCTTTAGGACAAAACAAATAGAAGATAATCAAGGCGTTACATTGGTATCAGAAGGCGTTGAAGCCAATTATCAAGACATGATGAACTATGCTATTTTTTGTATGATACATCTAAAATTTGAAGTGTAATAAGAGCAGCTTTGGGTTAATTTAGTTTATCAATCACTAATTCACCATTCACTCAATCACAACTATATTCATGAAGTTAATTGCACATTTCTCTAGACTTTTTGTCGGAATAATATTTATTTTTTCTGGTCTGATTAAACTCAATGACCCTGTTGGTACGGAGATTAAATTAGAAGAATATTTTGATGTATTCGCCACAGACTTTCCTTTCATGGCAGGTTTTTGGGAGTTCTGGATTCCTTATGCACTATATTTTTCCGTTTTTTTATGTGCATTAGAATTAGTACTAGGCGTATGCCTATTAGTACAGTATAAACTCAAAACAGCTTCTTGGATATTATTAGCTACGGTTATTTTCTTTGGCTTCCTTACTTTTTATTCTGCCTATTTCAATAAGGTAACAGATTGTGGCTGTTTTGGTGAAACTATCAAGTTGAAACCGTGGACTTCTTTTATCAAAGACATGGTTTTGCTGTTTTTTATCTTGATAATCCTGTGGCAACGCAAAATATTTGCTGATAAGAAAACAGGGATTATTGTGGGTATTTCTGTAGTATTTTCATTATTCCTAGGGATTTATGCTGTTAAATTTTTACCTCCTTATGATGGACTTCCTTATGCTGTTGGGCAAGATATTCCTAAAAACATGAAGCCTTCGGCTCCTTTACAGTTCAAATATATTTATGAAAAAGGCGGAGAAACCTTGGAACTAGACCAAATGCCAACCGATACTACGTATCATTTTAAGGAAATGATTACGCTGAATCAAGACGAGGCTAAAGCTAAAATAACCGACTATAATATTTGGAAAGATGGCGATTCTACTGATTATAAAGCTGAAAGTTTTGTCGGTAAAAAATTGATGGTGGTGATTCCTGTTATTAAAAAAGCAAATACTAATCACGTTAACGAAATTCGTGAATTAGCTAAAAGCTTGGAAGGGTCTGGCATACAAGTTTGGTTAATCAGTGCTTCTAGTGAAGAAGAAGTAAATAATTTTAGACACGAATTTCAGTTAGCCATTCCAAACTATAGTGCTGATACTAAGGTTCTAAAAACCATTGCAAGGGCTAATCCTACACTTTGGTTGTTGAAAGATGGTATCGTTAAAGGGAAGTGGTCGCATAATGCACTGCCCGATAAAAATGAAGTCATAAAATCTTTACAGTAAAATTTGCAAGCACCTTCAGGGAAGGATTTTAAGCATGAAAAATATTTTTTTAATAGGAATGCCCTCTTCAGGAAAGAGTACTCTAGGAAGACATCTTGCTAAAAGACTCGATTTTCAGTTCGTAGATATGGATGAATTAATCGAAAAGCAAGAATTAATGACTATTCCAGAAATATTCAAATACAAAGGAGAAGATTATTTCAGACAGGTTGAAAGCAAAGTATTAAAAGCCATTCAAGCGGAACAAAAACTAGTCATTGCTACGGGTGGAGGAGTTCCGTGCTTTTTTGATAATATGGATTTTATCAAAGCCAATGGTACCAGTATTTTCTTGAATGTTCAGCCAGAAGACTTATTGAAGAGAATCCAGAAGTCGGATGTTAATCATCGCCCATTAATTAATAGAAATACTACAGAGGATACCCTCTTAAAAAGCCTTCAAGAACGCTGTGCTGCGCGTTTACCCTATTATCAACGTGCAGATATACAAATAGATGGGAACATCGATGTAGACCAGCTTCTATGGATTTTGGACGAAATGACACAAAAATAATTTTAGCTACAAAATAAAAGCGATTGAAGGATAACTATCCTCAATCGCTTTTTATTTAAACACTATCCCAATTTATATTAATACTCTTTTAATATGTAAAAGACGAAGGCAAGGACGGATGAATTACATCATAGTCTTGGTCAGGTCTTGGTTTTTTAAACAAAGCTCTGAAAGTGTTAGCCATATAAAAAATATCTTCTACTTTACTTTTAGCTATTCTCATCATGTATTGGTTTACACCATTACTAATAATGCTATTAAATACATTACGTAATAATACCAATTCCTCTTCGTGCTCACAGAAGTTTTTAACTACATACATTGTAAAGCCACGATCACGTTCGCTAGAGTTGTAGAGTATCAAATTAAAGTCCATTTCTTTGATAAATGAAACTACCTTATTCTTAGAAAAATCATAAAACATATTTTTTGAATCGACTAAAGAATCTAGGATTTCTACTTCATTATTTGTAATATATAGGTTTTCAGTAACCTGCTGAGTTTGCTCTTCTAATATCATGTTTTTAAGTATTTACGCTGTTTATTTATATACTTATTCTTAATTAATAGTTGAATTTTACTATTTCGTACAACATTTACAAGTATTTCTACTTATTTTTTTTCAAAGACTAGCACCCTCCTAAAAATCATAAAATTGACATTTCAGCAAAAAAGATGATTCCCAAGAAATGAGGTTTAAAACAAAAATCAATCAAAAAAGTACAATTTTAAAAAAGTGATTATCAGGAATGG
>NZ_JBWKYN010000281.1:0-4578 GCF_059423785.1 Arcicella sp. GW458-12-2-14-TSB2
ATTGAAATATTTGTTAAAACAACCTTAAATGAAAATTCAATTATTAGATATTATCGTTATTATCGCCTATTTAATATTAGTTTCAGTGATAGGAATTGTATTAAAAAAACAGGCACAACGTAGTAAAAATGATTATTTATTAGGGGGTAAATCAATGCCATATTGGATGTTAGGCGTTTCGAATGCTTCTGGAATGTTTGATATTTCGGGTACGGCTTGGATGGTGGCTATCATGTTTATTTATGGTGTAAAAAGTATTTGGTTGCCTTGGCTCTGGCCTGTTTTCAACCAGATTTTCATGATGGTTTATATGTCTATTTGGTTGCGTCGTTCTAATGTGTCAACAGGTGCCGAATGGATGCTTACTCGCTTTGGGACGAATAAAGATGCTCAACTTTCTCATAAAATCATCATTGCATTTGCCCTTTTGTCCTGTTTGGGTTTTATGGCTTATGGGTTCATTGGTTTAGGTAAATTTATTGAAATTTTTATTCCTTGGAATATTGTAAAAGGCTACGTTCCTTTCGAGGTAGCGCCTGAATACGTAGCCCATCTTTATGGCATTATTTTTACCTTATTTACGGTATTTTACTCTTTATTGGGAGGTATGAAAAGCATTGTTTGGGCAGACTTGATTCACTATGTCATCATGGTGTTTGTATCTTTTGCCGTAGCTATTATTGCTATGCAAGCCTTATCCAATCATTTACTGATTGTACCAAAAGGATGGGATGATATATTTTTTGGAAAAGAATTGAATTTAGATTGGTCGGGAATTATCCATGAAGTAAATACTAAGATTACTAGCGATGGGTTTTCTCCATTCGGATACTTTTTTGCCTTAATGACAGCGAAAGGAATCTTGTCAAGTTTGGCAGGCCCAGCACCAAACTATGATATGCAGAAAGTGCTTTCAACAAAATCGCCCCGTGAAGCTGCTCTAATGAGTATGATTGTAAACGTGGTATTGTTGCCAACACGTTATTTATTAATTATCGGCATTACTGTATTAGGTTTATTGTTCTTCAAAGACATCAATATTTCAACCGCAACAGGAAGCGATTTTGAAAGAATTTTACCTGCTACGTTGAATACCTTTATTCCATCGGGCTTATTAGGACTAATCTTGGTAGGGCTAATGGGGGCATTTATGGGGACATTCGCAGGGACTTTCAATGCTGCACAAGCCTATATGGTGAATGATATTTATCTAAAATCTATCAATCCCAATGCTAGTAATAAGCAAGTTGCTAGGATGAATTATATCACAGGCTTGGTCGTAGTTTTTATAAGCATCATGCTAGGTTTCTTTGCCAAAGATGTCAATAGTATTCTTCAATGGATAGTGTCGGCCCTTTATGGTGGTTATATCGCAGCCAATGTGTTGAAATGGCATTGGTGGCGTTTTAATAGTTATGGTTTTTTCTGGGGAATGTTTTCAGGCATTGCTTCGTCAATGATTCTCCCAACCATTTTTACAGATGCTTTACCGCTTTACTATTTTCCAATTATTTTATTATTATCAATTATTGGGTCGGTAGCTGGTTCATTATTAACACCCGCTACTGATACAGAAGTACTCAAAAGTTTTTATAAAAATATCCGTCCGTGGGGGTTCTGGAAACCCATTGATGAGTTAGTAAAAGCAGAAGACCCAACGTTTGAGGCTAATCGTGAATTCAAATCAGATATGTTTAATGTATTAGTTGGTACAATTGCACAAACAGCGATTACTGCCTTACCAGTGTATGTGGTATTATTAATGCCCATGCATGTAGGAATCGCTGCCATTATTTTAGGATTATGCGCTTTTATACTTTGGAAAACTTGGTATAAGAAACTCCCTAATGATTAAAAAAGTATTTCAATCATACATTTATAAATAGCATGAATACATTTGAAAAAAGATTACAAGCTTTAAATAATCATTATGAATCGTTAGTGACCAAGCCTAACCAACCAGTGGATTTAGGAAACGGAATTTATGAGCGCTACGAAAATCCAGTACTTACGGCACAGCACGCACCTATAACTTGGCGTTATGACCTCAATCCCGCTACGAATCCTTATTTAATGGAGCGTTTCGGTATTAATGCTACCTTTAATGCGGGTGCTATTAAGTGGAATGATAAATATATATTGGCTGTCAGAGTAGAAGGAATCGATAGGAAATCGTTCTTTGCCATCGCCGAAAGTCCAAATGGTATTGATAATTTCCGTTTTTGGGAGTTTCCTATCAATATGCCTGAAACCAATGTCCCTGATGGCAATGTGTATGACATGCGTTTGGTGGCACACGAAGATGGCTGGATTTATGGTCTTTTTTGTACAGAACGTAAAGACCCAGATGCTAAAATCGGGGATGAATCTTCGGCAATTGCCCAAGCAGGCATGGCACGGACGAAAGATTTAATCAATTGGGAACGTCTTCCTGATTTAAAAACGCCTTCTCCACAACAAAGAAATGTGGTCTTGCACCCTGAATTTGTCAATGGTAAATATGCTTTCTATACTCGTCCACAAGATGGATTTATTGAAGCAGGAACTGGCGGAGGTATTGGCTTTGGCTATGCAGATACCATGCAAGATGCTATTATCGAAAAAGAATATATCGTTGATGAGAAACATTATCATACGGTTTACGAAGTGAAAAATGGACAAGGACCTGCACCTATTAAAACGTCTTTGGGATGGTTACATTTGGCTCATGGTGTTCGTAATACTGCGGCTGGATTACGCTATGTATTATACGTATTCATGACAGATTTGAACGAACTTACGAAAGTAATTTATAAACCTGCTGGTTATTTTATTGCTCCCGAAGGCATAGAAAGAGTCGGAGATGTATCAAATGTTATCTTTGCTAACGGTTGGATTTTAGATGATGATGGACAGGTATTTATTTATTATGCTTCTTCAGATACGCGTATACACGTGGCTACTTCAACGCTCGATAAGCTCTTGGACTATGTCGTTAATTCTCCAACGGATGGTTTCCGATCAGCTACGTCTGTAGAGAACATTTATGAAATTATTAAAAAGAATAAATCGTATGCACAATCACAGCAGTTTGCTGAAACACTCTAAGACTTTTATTCACTCTCAAAATTTATAATACTGAAGCTGTTTAAACTTTCCGTTTCTGAGGTGAAAGTATTGTATTTTTGAATTGATTTTTTCACAATTTGCGAAGCATAGCATCGCTACGTTGAGTAAATTTTGGGACAAGCTATCCTAAAAGACTTAGTTTAATCCGAAAGGGAAAGTTTAAACAGCTTCAATAGTAAGTAGTCATGAAGGATTCGTTCTTCATGACATTTTTTATTCACATGAAATTCCATGCAAATGAGCAATGAAACATACCAAAAGGAAGTAAATCAGGAAATAGAAAATATTTTAGATTACTGGCTTAACAATACTATTGATGATGAATTTGGTGGTTTTTATGGACAAATTAACGAAAATGATGAAGTAGTGCCTAATGCCGAAAAGGGTTCTGTATTGAATGCTCGTATTTTATGGACTTTCTCAGCAGCATATCGCCATAATCCTCGACCAGCGTATTTATCTACTGCAACAAGGGCTTATGAGTATTTGAGAAATTATTTTAGCGATAAAACCTTTGGTGGCGTATATTGGTCAGTAGATTTTAAAGGAAATCAATTGAATACACGTAAACAAATTTATGGACAGGCTTTTGTAATTTATGGGCTGACTGAATACTATAAAGTCACTCAACAGCAAGAAGTACTTGACTGGGCGATAGACCTATTTAACATCATAGAAACCAACAGTTTTGATAAAATATATGGCGGTTATTTAGAAGCGTTGGCACAAGACTGGCAACCTATTGAAGATTTAAAATTGAGTCAAAAAGATGCTAATGAGAAAAAGTCGATGAATACTCATTTGCATATTTTGGAGGCTTATGCAAATTTATTGAAGGTTTGGGACAATAATTTACTTAAAAACAAGTTAAAAGCACTGATTGAAATATTTATCCAGTATATTGTTGATAAGAAGACGGGACACCAATATTTATTTCATGATGATGATTGGACGGTGAAATCTCACATCATTTCTTATGGACACGATATTGAAGCTTCATGGCTTTTGTATGAAGCGACCGAAGTGCTTGGTGACGAAAATTTATTGAATGAAGTACACAAAATTTCCCTTAAAATTACTGATGCTGTGGGAAAAGGATTGCAAGGAGATGGAGGCTTAGCTTATGAGTCTGAAGAAGAGCATCATGATACTGATAAACACTGGTGGGTACAGGCAGAAGCGATGGTTGGTTATTTGAATGCCTTTCAATTATCTAAAAATCCGAAATATCTTCAACAATCTATCAAAAGCTGGGAGTTTATAAAAGCGTATTTAATTACGCCATCAGGCGAATGGTATTGGGGTGTAACAGGTGAACAAAATAAACCAATGCCTCATCAAGACAAAGTAGGCTTTTGGAAATGTCCCTATCATAATGTTCGAGCTTGCTTGGAAGTTTATGATAGACTTGAAAAAATAAGTAATTAAAAAATGAGTATCTTTACAAAATTTTTGAATCTTATATAAGAT
>NZ_JBWKYN010000282.1:0-4396 GCF_059423785.1 Arcicella sp. GW458-12-2-14-TSB2
ACTTATTTCTGTTTAATTTTCAAAATTTCAATCAAAAACCCGCAAAAAAACGCATGAGTATTTTAGAAAGTAAAGTTTTGTTAAAAAAGGAAAGGCAGTTACAAATAATCCATCAGATTAATCTTCATAATAAAATACTTTCTTCTGACCTCAGTTTGATTCTGAATGTTTCAGAAGACACTATTCGTCGTGATTTGAATGAATTGGCTTCCGAGAATAAAATTGTGAAAGTGCATGGTGGTGCTTTATCAAAATCATATAATGTTTCAGCGACCCAAGCCGATACGTATGCTTATGACCAAAAGAAAATAATTGCTACTAAAATGATTAAGCTCATCAAGGATGGGATGACTATCCTGACTAGCGGAGGAACTACTATGCGAGCCATCGCTAATCAATTACCTAATAATTTGCATGTAACATTCTTTACCGTAAGCCCATTAATCTCTTTGGAATTAGCCGAACATCCGAATGTGGAAGTGATTTTTTTAGGAGGCAAAATCTCCAATATCTCTAAAATCAGCGTCGGAGGTGAGGTTGTCAGTAAAATTAATGACATCAAAGCTGATTTATGTGTATTGGGTATTAATGGCTTCGACCCTGAAGGAATCAGCGATTCCGACTATGAGGTAGTACAGGTAAAAAAGGCGATGATAAAATCATCAAGGCAAGTAGTGGCTACTACTATTTCAGAAAAACTAAATTCTGATTTGCGGTTACGGGTGTGTACTTTAAATGAAATAGATTACTTGATTACCGAACTTTCGCCCAGCCACGAATTATTAAAACCTTATCATGATTTGGTAAAATACATCCTATAAATAAAAAAGGTAAGTCTTGATGGAAAATAATTGATTAATTTTGTAGCCATATTTTATGTGGACTAGCCTTGTGCTTCCAGAAAGGCAACTCAAACGTTAATCAAAATCAAAAATGTCTGTCATTATTTCCAATATTACCGAAAGTCTCCCAGCATTTCTGGCTGAAAACCAATACACCAAAATTCATGTGATTGTCGATGAAAAAACGCATCGTCATTGCTATCCTATCATCAAGCCTCTATTACCTAAGCATCAGTTAACAAAAATAAAATCGGGTGAAGCGAATAAGAACTTAAGTACTTGTGAGGTTATCTGGGAAGGACTAACGAATCAATCTTTGGACAGACATAGTTTAGTAATCAATGTGGGTGGTGGCGTAATTGGAGATATGGGTGGGTTTTGTGCAGCTACTTATAAACGTGGTATTGATTTTATTCAAATTCCGACAACCTTGCTTTCGCAAGTAGATGCTAGTGTTGGCGGAAAACTTGGTATAGATTTTCAAGGATTAAAAAATCATATTGGGGTTTTTAAAATACCTAATGCCGTTTTGATTGACCCAGTTTTCTTGAAAACTTTACCTAAGCAAGAGCTTCGTTCGGGTTTTGGTGAAATTATCAAACACTGTTTGATACAAGATGCTGACAAATGGAATGAAATTAGAAAAATAGATTTTGAAGAACAGAACTTTGCTGACTTAATTGCACATTCCGTTGCCATCAAAGAGGCTGTAGTAGCAGCAGACCCAACAGAAAAAGGATTAAGGAAAATATTGAATTTTGGTCATACTTTGGGGCATGCTATCGAAACGTTTTATTTAGGCAAGCCCAAATTGCACTTACTACACGGCGAAGCCATTGCAGCAGGAATGATTTGTGAAGCATATATTTCTTTCAAAAGAGGCATGATTGACCAACAATCACTGGAAAAAATTGAGGAATTTATCTTTGCAGTGTATGGAAAAGCGACTATTAAAGAAAGTGAACTAGAAGAGATTATCGCACTGACAGCACAAGACAAAAAGAATAAAGGCAAAGAAATTAGATTTTCTTTATTAGAAGGAATCGGAAAATGTACTTATGACATTTCAGTTGCTGCCAGCGAAATGAAAGAAGCTTTACTTTATTATATTGGATAAGTTTATTGAGCTTAGATTTGCCTAGATTTGACAACTTTTCAAAAAGTTGTCAAATCTAATCAAAACTAAAATACTACACATACAAAATCCCCTTATCTACCTTCGCTGGCAATGGTCCTTTAGTTACCAGTTTTAAAGCTGCTAAATTAGCGCCAGCATTTGCA
Source organism: Arcicella sp. GW458-12-2-14-TSB2 (assembly GCF_059423785.1). Lineage (NCBI taxonomy): Bacteria > Pseudomonadati > Bacteroidota > Cytophagia > Cytophagales > Flectobacillaceae > Arcicella > Arcicella sp. GW458-12-2-14-TSB2. Next base: position 2,124 of record NZ_JBWKYN010000282.1, read on the forward strand.
CAATTTTCTGGACTCGCTCCTTCAGTATAGGCTGTTAGAAAACCTGCCCAATAGGCATCTCCCGCTCCTGTTGCATCCACTACTTCGAGGGGTTTTACGCCCAATGTAATTTGTTTTGTTCCTTTTTCAGTTGAAATGATTGAGCCATCTCCTCCTTTGGTTAGGCAAATCAGCTCCGCTCCCATCGCATGAAAATCTTGTAGGATTTGTGCTTCTGATACTTTATGTCCATATATTCTTTCGGCGTCGTCTTCACTTAATTTTACCAAAGCATCATGCGAACAATAAGCTGAAATAGTTTCCCAAGCTTGTTTTCTATCTGGCCAAATTTGTATGGCATAATTAGCATCTAAGCTAACTTTACAATTCAAAGCATTCGCACGTTTGGCGGCATCTACAATCGTTGATTGAGCAGGGTCTTGGCTCAACGCGAAGCAAGTAGTATGAAAAATAGCAGAGGCTTCTAATAAACTATCTGGTATATGCTGTGGTTGAAGCATACGGTCTGCCGTACGATAGGCAATAAAATCTGGCGTGCCTTTGGTGCGAGAAACCACTACTATACTTGTCGGCTGAAAATCATCAATGGCTATATGGCTGACGTCAATGCCTGTTTTGGCTACTTCTGTTTTTAGGTAAATACCAATGTTATCGTTGCCAATACAGGAAACCAAGGCAGTATTCATTCCTAAACGAGCCATATTCGCAGCCATATTGGCGGGGCTTCCACCCTGAAAGCGTTCAAATGTGGCGGTTTCGAGAATACTATCTTGTATTTCTGTACCAATAAAGTCGGCCAAGAGCTCGCCAACTGAAAGTAATGCATATTTTTTCATGTTTATAAAAATGGATTGTTCTTGAGCTAAATATTCTATCATTATCAGCACTTTATCTGTGCAAATTACTGATAATTCTGTAAAAATTGAGTAGATTTAATAATAAAACCTTCACGACAATATGATGCTAAAAAACTACCTTTCAATTAGCTTAATCGCTTTTTTGATATTGACTCATGGAATATCATTTGGAAAACCCAAAAAGAAAATCACTCATACTCCAACGGTACATCGAATAGATGATAAGGAGGCTTTACTTCGCAAAAAAGCGGATGAGTTGGCACATAAATACATTATCGTTGATGGTCATGTAGACTTGCCCTATCGCCTCCATGCCAAGATGGAAGATGTTTCTGTACAAACCGCTGGTGGTGACTTTGACTATGTTCGCGCTAAAAAAGGAGGACTTACAGCTCCATTTATGTCTATCTATGTGCCTGCGGATTTACAGCGTAAAAAAGGATTTTCAAAAGCCTTGGCTGATTCCCTGATTGATATGGTGGAGAATTTGGTAAAACAATACCCTGATAAATTTGCCTTAGCAAAATCTCCTGCTGATATAGAAACCAACTTTAAAAAAGGCTTGATTTCTTTGCCAATGGGCATGGAAAATGGTTCGCCTATTGAAAGTAACTTGGCAAATTTACAGTACTTTTATGATAGAGGCATACGCTATATTACGCTTTGCCACGGGGAGGACAATTTTATTTGCGATACCTCGTATGACACTACTAATACGTGGCGAGGGTTGAGTCCCATTGGTAGACAGGTAGTTAGAGAAATGAATCGATTGGGTATTATGCTCGACTGCTCGCATATTTCTGATGATACTTTTGCACAGGTTGTAGCCCTTTCTAAAGCTCCTGTGATTGCTTCTCATTCTTCGTGTAGAACTTTTACCCCTGGTTTTATCAGAAATGCACCTGATAACCTGATAAAAGCAATGGCTGAAAAAGGGGGTGTGATTATGATTAATTATTCTTCGATGTTCTTGGATTCTATTTCAAACAAGACTTACGAAACTAAAAGAACGCATTTACGTCAATGGCAAAAAGAACATAATTTAGTTCCTAAAGATTCACTGGCTAAAGCTTATGAGGCGGATTATGACAAACTTCACCCAACACCGCTTACGAATGTGGAAAGAGTAGCCGACCACATAGATCATGTAAAGAAAATCGCAGGAATAGATTATGTAGGTCTAGGTTCTGATTTCGACGGTGTAGGTCCTACCCTGCCTGATGGTTTAAAAGATTGTTCGCAATTGCCCAACCTGATTTATGTTTTATTGAAAAGAGGATATACTGAAAAGGATATTGAAAAGATTTGTTACAAGAATGTTTTTAGGGTCTGGAATAAAGTAGCGGAGGTAGCTAAGGGAATGTAAACGAGCTTTGATTTTTATCTCTAGCGAGGGACTTAAGTCCCTCGCTAGAG
>NZ_JBWKYN010000283.1:0-4351 GCF_059423785.1 Arcicella sp. GW458-12-2-14-TSB2
ACTCGAAATCGAGTCAACCCTTTTTGTTTATCTGATATTTTTAGAAGCCTTTTGCTTTCTGGTAAAATCAATAAAATCTTCTACTTGTTCTACAGGTAAACGTTTGGCAATAATCTTTTTGTCTTTATCCAGTACATAAATTACTGGCGTAGCATATACATCAAAGCTATTTTTAAAGTCGGTATAATACTCTTCTTTCCCTGTTAGGGCATTTTTATGAATATCTATCCCATTAATTAATTCTTCTAGCTTAAATTCTTTGATAAATCCTTTCCATTTTAAAGGCGTTCTATCGATTGAAGCCGCTACTACTTTTACATTTTTAGTTTTTAAAGTTTGATAGGCTTTTTTCAATTTCGGAGCAGACTCGCGACAATGGCTACATTCAGGGTCATAAATAAACAAAACAGTATAATCAGCAGGTATACGTGGAATATCAATTTCTCTTCCCAAAGTGTCAGTAAGGTACATATCTGGCAATTTTTTGCCTATCAAAAGTGGCTTCAATATAGCCACTCTTTCTTTCATTCTTCTTACAGTAGAAGTGTCCCATAATGATGGTTCTCCGATATAATATTTCTCTGCCATGTGTACAAATGCGCCATCTGTCCCTAAGATTTTTGGGTTTTCATACTGACTAGAGATTTTATAAATTGTATATCTTCTTACATCTCTAGAAGTAGCTCTTGCCAATACAAAATCAGCCTCTTTAGCAATAGAATCGGATACTTGAACAGTCAAATCGTCAAAATAACGTTCCAATTTCTTTTGTAAAAATGGTGTACGCATCATTCTATCATCTTTTAAATCAACATTATCCCAAAAATGAGCTTTATAATATTGAAATTGAAACTGATACATCGCTGCGGTATCTGCCTTAGTTTGAACAGGCTTCGGATAGGTTGGAATTTCTGGCTCTTGCGATGATTTAATCAATTTTCCAGCAAATAGATTTTCATTAGCTTTTAACCAATCTTTTTGAAACTGTGTGGTAGCAGTTTGGACTTTCTTTATTTTAGCGTCAATCGTTGCCGATTTGCCTTTTTTACTTTCAGCTTCCAAGGCTTTCATCTCATCAAAGCGGTCTGACATTTCCTGTTGAAACTTAAAGAAAACTTCATTTTCTTTAGACCCTGTTATTTTCATTTTACGGATTAGGTTAACCGTATCCGTTTCAAATGCAAACTCTTGGTTACCAATGATGATATCGAAATACTTACCCTTGGGTAACGAAACCAAATATAGTCCTTCGGGTAATTTTTTGTCTCCTTTAAAAAGGAAATTGCCTTCTGAATCAACTTTGGCAGTATCTTTTATTACTTGTTGATTATAACCAAAATAATGTGCTAAAAAAACAGTGGTATCTTTAATACCTTTTATTTTTCCTTTGATAGAAAAACCTTCACTTGTCTGGGCTAAAAGCTGATTAGAAAAACCAGTAATACTTAGTAGGAGTAAAATTTGAAATATTCTTTTCATTAGTTTAACTGTTGTTGCTATGTTTTTAAATTGTAAGAGCCTGAAGAATGTTATTTTTTCTCAAAGTTACGCTAGTAAAGCATTAAGAAAAAGTATTTAGTAGTTTTGTAAACGATTCTGAGCTAATTTCATTATTACCCACATTTCACCTTAGTTTACTAAAGTTTATTAACGATTTTTATTCTTAAACAGACATACCTTTCTTTCAATATGTTTTACTTTCTTTCTAAAGTACTTTTTTACGTACTAATGCCTCTTTCTCTCACCATCATTGTATTAGTTTGGGCAATATTCACCAAAAATCCTCAACGTAAAAAGCAATTATTAATTAGTACGTTAGTAATGATTTTTGTATTTGGTAACGACTTTATCGTAAACGAAGGTTTTATCCTTTGGGAAATTCCTGCAACTTCTCCTGAAACGATTGTTGAGCCTTATGATGTCGGTATTATTCTGACAGGAGGAATGATTAGCAATAAAGAGGGAACTACTCAGCAGATTTTTGTCGATAAAACGGCGGATAGATTTATCCAACCTCTCCGTTTATATAAACAAGGCAAAATAAAGAAAATACTTATAACGGGAGGTAATACTGATTTAACCATCATCAGAAGCGATTTTTCGGATGAAAACCTAAAAACTGCTCAATTATTAGAAGAACTTGGCGTAAAAAAATCAGATATTATCTTAGAAACCAAAGCCAGAAATACCCGTGAAAATGCCACCTATACGGCTGAAATATTGCGTAAAAAGCCTGAACTAGGCAACAAATATCTATTATTTACCTCAGCTTTTCACATGAGGCGCTCGTTAGGCTGTTTTGAAAAAGCAGGATTGACAGTCACTCCTTTTAGCACAGCCTTCAAATCAAAAGCAAGAATTTTCACTTTTAGTAGCCTGATAGTACCTAGCGAAGGTGCTTATTATGAAGGCTATCATTTAATCCATGAGATATTGGGATATTGTGTTTATAAGGTTTTGGGATATTGCTAAGGTTTGAATAATTTAATCGTATAATCAAGTAATTTTTGGTTTCCATATTCTCCATGCCCGGGAACAACGATTTTTACATTTGGATATGCCTTTTTAACTTTTTCAACGGTACTTGACCACTCTGCAATAGTAGCATCACCTAAATAGCCTTTGCCTGCCTCTAATTCTTTAATTAAACATCCTCCAAACAAAATATTTTCGCTCGGATAATAACCTACTACATTATCTTTTGTATGTCCTTCTCCAAAAAACTTGGCAACAATATGCTCCTTGCCAACTTTTAAAATAAGAGAATCCTTGAAACTATTTTTGGGAACAACATAATTATTTTCTTTTGCCAATTCAATTGTTTTGAAATATGCATACGAAGGAATATTATTATCATCAAATGCTTTTAAACCACCCAGACAATCATCATGGAAATGCGTAGGAATAATAGCATTTATTTTACAATGAAGCGTTCCTTTAACCCATTTAATCAACTCCTCTGCACTTTTATCATTGGTCGGAGTATCGAAAACAACTACTTCATTACTATTTCTGACAATGACTCCGTTACAAGGAACGTATCCAAAATCATTAGTTTGTTTAAATGAGGTATGTTCAAAGGAATTGTTAGCAATTTGAGTGATAATTAAATCCTTGGATTTGTAAACTTCTTTGGGTTTAAATACGTCTCGTTTTTGAGCAATGCCTTTAAAGTTTATGATAGAAATTAGAATGATTACTAAGGTTTTGAGACAAGGTTTCATTTTGTTTCTTGAGTTTTTTGAATTTTTGGTAATGGTTTTGGTTCGAATTTTATCAACTATATCAATTTTGCCATTACTCCTTACTTTTCCTTTTACGATTATGAATTGTGTTAATCTACTGTTTGTAACATTCTTCGCCTTTGTTGGTGTTTTTCACCAACAAAATGTGTGAAAGAAACGAACCAATTCACAATTCTATCATGTCAGTTTATTGTTCATGCACTTCTGTTGGAGATAACTTCAACAGAAGTGCATAATAAATACCCAAAAACTACTTCATTAAACATAGAACTTAAAAAATGTTAAGGACTGTTTTTTGTTTCGGTTCGAACTTCTTTACCCAAATCTATTTTACCATTAGTCCTCACTCTTCCTTTTAAAACTATTAATTGTGTCAATCCGCTGTTATCTATAGGTTCTCCTAAGCTGTCACACTGAAAATCATATTTAACTGTATCAACACAAAATAACGAAAGGCTTTTATTTATAATACTAGTTGATGAACAATAACCTAGACCGCAATCACTTCCGCAGCCAGTGGCTAAAAGTCTTTCTTGACTAATCAATTTACCTGATTTACTATAAGTAGCCAATACTGGGTAATATCCTTCTCCAGGAAAAAAGTAAACCAGAGAATAAAAATTGGTCGTGTCTTGTAGTAATCCATAACCATATATCACCATATCTGGGGATTCAGATTTAACAAACAACGAGTCAATACTTTCGGGATTCATCTTCACCATTGTTCCGACAGATTCTTCCCAGTTATTATGTGAACTATAAATAAAAGGTAGATGAATAATAGGAAATTTGCTAATAAAGTCTTGAAAATGGTCAGTTCTTCTCAGCTTTATATCTATAGGTGAAGTTGTCTCATTTCGTACACTTGATTTACGGTCACATGACAATAAAAGCAAAAAAATCGTTCCTACTAAAATAAATCGTTTGAAGGATATAGGTCTTATATTAAAATTTCTCATAACTCGTAAATCTATGCCTGTTCACATTTTTTTATTAAAAGTAAATAATTGGCACAAACAAACCAATTTCATACCTCAATCAATTTTCAAATGTTTAATCATTAAAAAATTATTTTCATTTTGAAAAGATAATACACTACATCAAGG
>NZ_JBWKYN010000284.1:0-4172 GCF_059423785.1 Arcicella sp. GW458-12-2-14-TSB2
TATTAAATCTGAAAATAGTTTTGTAAAGATGAGTTGCTTGCTAGCAATTAATTATCAAAAAAACTAATTTATAAAATTTAAGTAGAAAGATTTTGGCGTTTCGTAAACAAATTCGAGGAGTTCATAAAGAAATATTCTTGGTTCGTGTAATATTTTATAAGTTTATACAAGGAATTCTTTAAAAATGCTTGACTTAAACTCCATTTTTTCTATCTTTGTAATGTGTTCTTCGAACGCAGATTTTTTAACCTAATAACGTGGCGGCGTTATTAGGTTTTTTTATGCTTTTAATTCAAAATCAATTTTTGATACTCTTTACTAACAGATTCTTGGCTACTTCGTGGCTGATGAAAAGACTAGGGGCTTCGCCAAGACTAACACATAGCGATTTATCAAATTCATTCAATTCTTTTACGACAATATGACAACCTAAGGTTAGCCCTATCTTGGCTAAGTACTGTAAAAAAGTAGGGGAGTGTTCAGACACACCAACCATTACAACATGCTGTCCGACTGCAATTTCTGACAGATTTTGATAGCGTAATTCAGGCATCACTCCGAAAGTATCTGGAATTGGGTCACCGTGTGGATCAAACTTTGGAAAGCCTAAAAATTCGTCAAGTCTTTCAACCAACTCTTCTGAATCAATATGTTCTAATTGCTCTGCAATTTCATGTACTTCATCCCAATTAAAGCCCAATTTCTCAACTAAAAAAACTTCCCATAAACGGTGTTTTCTAATCACCTTTAATGCCACAGCCTCGCCCAACTCTGTTAGCCTCACACCTTGATATTTTTGGTAGTTAACCAGTTGTTTTTCAGAAAGTTTTCTAAGCATATCCGAAACAGATGCTGCCTTTGTAAGCGTCAGTTCTGCCACAGCATTTGTGGTGACTTCACTGCCAGTTTCCGCAGAAAGCTTATAAATTATTTTAAGGTAGTTTTCTTCCGTAAATGAAGTCATGACGAATATTCTTTGAAGGCAATAATAGTAGTTGTTTCTATGACAAAGATATTATTTAATAAGCGAAAAAATAAATTTTAGATTAATCTAAAAAAATATTTTGAATTGTAGTTGACAAAAAATAAATTTACATCATATATCTGAGACATACCTTACAATTTAATACAATATTCAGCATGGACCTTAAGAATACAATTATAAATCAGTCGTTACCAGAAGTATATGGTTCAATACATGTGCCTAAAACAGGTTCTTTTTCCAAAAAATTATGGGCTTTTACAGGCCCAGGCTTGATGGTTGCAGTGGGTTATATGGATCCTGGAAACTGGGCAACAGATATTGCAGGGGGAGCAAAATTTGGCTACACACTCATTTCGGTAATCCTTATTTCTAATATTTTTGCGATGCTCCTACAGCATCTATCATTAAAATTAGGAATTGCCACAGGACGAGACCTAGCACAGGCCTGTAGACATGCGTATTCAAAACCTGTTGCCATAACATTATGGGTTTTGTGTGAGATTGCTATTGCCGCTTGCGATTTAGCAGAAGTCATAGGCTCTGCCATAGCCATTAATTTGCTTTTTGGCTTACCGCTCACAGTAGGAGTAGTGATTACCGTTTTGGATGTCTTGGTACTGTTATATTTCCAAGGAAAGGGCTTTAGAACACTAGAATCTATTGTGGCTGGATTAATTTTTATGATTTTTTGTTGTTTTGGGTATGAGATATTTGTATCTCAACCTTCCATCAAAGAAATTTTTGGGAATATTTTACCTAAACCCGAAATCCTGACTAATCCTGAAATGTTGTACGTGGCCATTGGTATTTTGGGCGCTACGGTAATGCCTCATAATTTATACCTACATTCTAGTATTGTACAAACCCGAAATTTTGAAAAAAATAGTGAAGGAAAACGCTCGGCCATCTTTTTTGCGACGATAGACTCAAACTTATCATTATCAATAGCATTCTTTATCAACGCTGCTATTTTAATCATTTCTGCGGCTACGTTCCACCATACAGGAAATCAAAATGTGGCAGATATCAACGATGCTTATCACTTGCTCGACCCTGTTTTGGGCGTAAAGTTTGCTGGAATATTTTTTGCTGTAGCGTTATTGGCTTCTGGACAAAACTCTACGTTAACGGGAACTTTAGCAGGGCAAATCGTGATGGAAGGCTTTTTGAATTTGAGATTAAAGCCTTGGCTGAGAAGACTAATAACACGCTTAATAGCAGTGATTCCCGCTTTAGTCGTAACAATATTGTATGGAGAAAAAGGGACGGGAGAATTATTAGTACTTAGCCAAGTGATATTATCATTACAGCTTAGTTTTGCAGTAGTACCTCTGATTCTTTTCACAAATGATAAAACCCAAATGGGCGAATTTGTTAATTCCAAATTGATGAAAATTTGCTCTTGGATAGTAGCAATTATCATCATTGTATTAAACGGATATTTGCTTTGGGATACTATTTTTTAGTTATTTGTATTGCAAAATTAACTAAGCCATGAAGATACCAGAGACAAACGGATTGATTGACAACATCTATAAGTATGTACAAACGTATGTAGAAATTGCGAAACTTGAAGTAGAAGAAAGAGTTCAGGAAACGATTAAAAAGTTGATTATCGGAGCAATACTTGTATTATCTGGACTATTGCTTCTCTTATTCTTCCTTCTTACTTTGGCATTATTTTTAAACCATGTTTTCAAAAGCGAATACCTTGGTTTTCTAGTAGTTACAGTGTTACTAGCCATTGTAATAACGTTTGTTTTTTATCTTGGAAAAAAACTACTAAAACCCGATACAATTACAGAAAGTATTGAAGTAGAAACTCAATCCCCTTTTCAAGAAAATTAAAAGATAATTCTTTCTTTAAATTTTTACTCAAAAAAGCAATTTTTATTACTTTTGAATAGTTTTACATACATACACAGTTATTGTGTCAGCGATTTGTGCAATGAATTTACTCGGACAATAACAGAATAACGTAAAGATTATGTTTCCAACAGTTAGCCCCAAAAAAATCTCTGAACGTAAGCGACAATTACATTTAGAAGCGAAAGCATATAAAGAAACGATTGATGGACAGGTTAGCAACCTTAAATCAGAAGCTACCCGTATAGGTACGAGAGCCCTTATTATTGGTGGTGTTTTAGCTACTAGTTATTTACTATTTAGCTATTTGACCTCGGATAATGAAAAAAAAGTATCTGCCAAAATATCAGAAAACGGTAATTTACCTGTTATTGTAAAAAAAGAAAAAGCGAAAGAATCGTGGCTTGTTTCATCTATCAAAGGGTACATGTTGTCATTTTTAATGGCCATTGCTAAAGATAAAATCATAGAAGCCCTTTCGATTTTAAAAGAAAATTATGCAGAGAAATCTTCTCAATAAATTTTATGAGCTGAAGGCTCAAGGCAAAAAAGCATTTGCTGTCTTGATTGACCCCGACAAAGTCAATGAAGACAGCTTTTCGCATTTAATAAGCTTAAGTAAAGAGCAAGCAGTAGATTTCTTTTTTGTGGGCGGTAGTTTAATTACTAGCTCTATCATGGAAAAGGTAATTACGGATATTAAGGCAAACAGCGATATACCAGTGGTACTATTCCCTGGCAATAGCCTGCACCTTAATAATAAAGTAGATGGTGTATTATTCCTGTCATTGATTTCGGGTAGAAACCCTGATTACCTCATAGGTCAACAAGTAATTTCTGCCCCTATTCTGAAAAGAAGTGGCATAGAAGTATTACCGACGGGCTATATGATTATTGATAGCGGTCGCCAAACTACGGTTTCGTATATTTCTAATACCACACCCATTCCGCATGATAAACCAAGCATTGCTGCGTGTACGGCTATGGCAGGCGAAATGTTAGGATTGAAGTTAATCTATATGGATGCAGGTTCGGGTGCATACAATGCAGTTTCGCCAGAAATGATTGCCGCAGTACAGCAATCTGTTGATGTTCCCATCATCGTAGGAGGAGGAATAAATACTGCTAAAAAAGCGCATGATGCTTTAAGGGCAGGTGCAGATATTATCGTGGTGGGTAATGCCATTGAAGAACGAATGGAATTAATACAAGACATTGCTAAAACAGTCAGAAGTTTTAATGAAGTGAATTTACTTGCCTGAATAAGACTGTTTGAAAATCAAAAATCCATCCCTAGCGAGGGACTTAAGTCCCTCGCTAG
>NZ_JBWKYN010000285.1:0-4087 GCF_059423785.1 Arcicella sp. GW458-12-2-14-TSB2
GGTTTTAATTAAACTAAGTAGTCAAAAGTACAGTTAAATTTAATTCAAAATACATTTGTAATAATCAATTTTAGCTTTTTTTACTTTTTGCTTTTTCAGCTTGGTAATAACGATACATAAAATCATAAATAATCAATTCATGAAAACGCTGATTATCAGCAATAGAACGATTGACGGTCATGTGAATAGTATCGCTTAAAAATTGAGCTACCTCCGTTTCATTTTTGAGTTTTTTTATTTCACCAATAGATGCTTTTATGCACTCACTTTTATGTTGAATACTTTCAAAAAGAACAACATATTCCTCCTCAATTTCTTTGGCTAAAATTCCTTCAATCGTCTTTCTATTTTCCCTAAAACGCTTATCCATTTGTAGTTTCAGATGCTTATCCACACTGAATTCTTTTGCAAAACTGTCTTTTAGGTGAGTCATTAAAGCAAGTTTTTGATGTAAAGAAAACTCAAAATCATCCAAATAAGCATCTATTATTTTAAGAGTAAACTGCCAACGGATTTGTTCTCTTTCGTCACCCCAAGTTTGTTCTAATAGCTTTACAATCGCTTCGCTATCGTAGAAGAAGATACTTTCAGCTAAAGCGATAGCATTGGCGCCATATCTTTCGAGTTCTCTTTGATAGGTATCAAACTGAATTTTTCGGATAATTCCTTCAGTTTCAAGATTTGCTAAAGCCTCATTTAAAGCGATAACCACCTTGCCTAAAAATTGTAAATCTGTAAAATGAAACCTGACTCTGATATGATTGTCAGGGTCGAGATAACGAATAAAAAACCATTTATCTATTACCTTTTCTGCAAGGAATTGTTCTACCAACGGTTTTATTGCTTGTGTCAAAATATCATCTGCCGCTTTTACTCCTGAATATATTTTGACGTAGAGCCATTCAGAGCCTAAGGAAAATTTACGCGTTGGGTCGTTATTAGCTTTTTTGATAGGAGGAATGCCTTCAAAAACGGTTTTCTTATTGATTAAAGATGCAATAAATTGATTGGTGAAAGTCTCCCCATTTTGATTAATGACAATATCACTTGCAGGGTTGAACAAAAACTCTTTTAATTCAATGTCTTTTCTATTTTTAATAGTATCCAACCAAGTTTGAACACTCAGCAGGTTATCCGTGTTTACTAAAAGCTCGTTATCGAAATCAGCTAACACAAAGCGATTCGGTATTCCCCATTTTTGTCTGAAATCTTTAATGGAAGCTAATAAATTATCAGTAGAGCAATTGATTAGCTCCTGATAATCTTCTTTGTCAAATTTCCATGTGGCAGATTCTACGATAATATTTTTAAACGTGATTCTTGGTAGAAATTTAGCATTAGGTACTACATTTTTCAAAGAAATATTAAAGGAAACAGGTAGGTTTTGAGCCTGTAAATCACATAAAAAATAATAAATTGGCAAGGCATTTAGCGAATAGCTATGAGCATTACTCAACCTAGGAATAACCTCTTTGTTAAGCCGTTTTGATATTAACTTGATTTTCTTTTGACTGTAATTAACAGAAATCATTAAGTCTTCCAACAAAATTTGATTTTGTTCGGGCAATGACGATTTTGCTAAATAGGGAATTTCGTAAGGCCAGAAAACAGGATGAAGTAAAATATTTCCAATTCTGTTTTCGGGTAAATGGATGATTTCTGCAAAAATCACCTCAGGATTAAGCGCTTGTTCCTTCTGTGCAATCTCTTTTGTAATATTAAATATTTCAGCATCAGTATGTGCAAATCTGCCTAATAAACTCATGGCAGTGGCTCCTCCTAATTTTTCAAGATAAATAGGATATTGTTCGTATCCTGTTAGTCGGAATATTAATGAAGTAGAACTTGGGACTTTATGATTTTTTTGTTGAAAATGCTCTAATTCCTTCACATTCAATGCTATCTCATAAGCACCCTGTTTATTGGCTGCTAAATATTGCTTGAAAAGATATTGCTTAAATGCATTTTGACGAAGTGCTATTTCATCTTTTTCGATACTCGGCATTTCAAAACCATTGGCAATGGGCGTATAATTGCTTTTACCCGTTTGCCCATATCCTATACCTGTTTCAGTATCAAGTGCGACCAAAAGAGGTACTTCTTGCCCTTCGTATCGGTCATAAAACTTTTGAATAAATTCTTCTTGGAGGGAATTGACAGGCTTTTGGCTAAGTTGAAACAAAACCTCTGCAACTTCACTTAGTTGTTCTTGATAAGTAAAAGAAAGTTTTTTTTGATTGAATACTTTTACCAAATCAGTCTGAAATAGTTTCCCCTCTTCAAACGGAACATCCATTTGCTTAATTAATGCGATGATTTCCTGATAAGCAGTTATATCATTTGATTGATGAGCGTCTATGTTTTTTAACTTCGCTTCGATGTTTAACAATATTGGGCTATAGTGTTCTTCTGCATTAATATTTTGAAGCACCTTCAACATTTGCTGGGTCAATCCTTCGCCTGTAATAGCAGGTTCTAATTCGTTAACCAATAGTTGAGCATCCACCAATTGTTCTATAAAGTCGGTTGCTTCTTCTTCCGAAATTTCATCATCTACTAAATGTGGGACAATCTCTTGTATTTTAGCACCTTTTTTACAAGTATCTAGCACTAAAGCGATGTATTCTGACCATTCAAATGCAGTGATTTGATGCGTTCTGCGTCCTTCGATATACTTATATTCTATGTAGCGTATTTCACTCCCAATTTGATAAATACTTGAATTGGGATAAAACTTTAAACGACTTTTGATAAGTGGGAGTTCTGATAAACTTTGTGCCAATGCACCAGCGTAATGCATATCTAAACGAGTACTTCTCTGTTTTTCAGCTGCTAATTGTAGATTGGTTTCTTCATCCCATTCAACGACAGAACAACCCGCAAAAAGACCAAACGGAGTACATCTACTACTCATTCTGCTATAATATTTACTGATTGAATAGGCTATTTTCTGCGCTTTTTTAGGGTCTGATATTTTGTTATCTTTCCAAAGCAGGGCTTCATGATAGAGGACTGGAGAGGCTAGGTAAAGTGCTTCTGAAAAAATAGGAAGATTGATTAAATCTTTCAGAAATGCTTCTGAAACATCATCTATAAATGGTAAGGATGGTGTTCTGACAATAAGTTTTTTCAGAAATTGATACGTATTTGACATTAACTGCTTATTACTGGTTTGACGTTACCATCAAAATTAATGTTTAATGCCTGAAATTGTATTATTTATTTATAAATACAGCCAATATACAGTAGGGACGAATTGCATTCGTCCGCATCGTCGAACGCTTTTACGAAATTGCACGACCGTGCGGACGAATGCAATTCGTCCCTACCTATTTTTTAATACTCTTGACTTATAGGATGAATCATCAATTCATCAATCACCACGTGTTTTGGTGCTTCTAAGATATAAGTTATAACATCTGCCATATTTTGTGAAGTTAAATATTGCGCTTGATGTGGGTCTCCTTCTTGGCGAGCATGGAAATAAGTATCTACCAAACCAGAATACACTACCGAAACCTTGATGCCATCTTTGCGTACTTCCTTACGTAGAGCCATTGAAAAAGCATCTTGAGCATATTTTGAAGAGCAGTACAAAGAACCTCCATCAAAAACACGCTTGGCAACATCTGAAGCAATATTGATAATATGCCCTTCGCCAGCCGATTTCATATAAGGAATCGCTTCTCTACAAAAAAGAAAAGTTCCTTTTACATTAGTTTCATAAATAGCATCCCACTCTTCTGTAGTTATATCCGTAGCTTGTTTAAAAACACCAAAACCTGCATTATTAACCAAGGCATCAATTTTACCAAAACTAGCAATCGTTGTAGCAATAGTAGCTTTCACAAAAGCTTCATCACCCACTGACCCTACAAATATTTCAGCCCTTGCACCCTTAGCTTCTATTTCAGTTTTCAACGTACTAAGTTCTGCTTCGCTTCGTGCTACTAAACTCAAATTTACCCCTTTATCAGCTAATAATAAAGCCAATGCTCTACCAATCCCTTTACTTGCACCAGTTACTAAAATGGTTTTATTTTGAAGTGACATAATGTGTTTTTGTTTATAAGAATATGTTTTAGAT
>NZ_JBWKYN010000286.1:0-4060 GCF_059423785.1 Arcicella sp. GW458-12-2-14-TSB2
CGTTAATTTTTCATTATGAATTATCAGATGTCCATTTGTTGAGAAGCGAAATTATTTTCAGAATTTCCCATTAACGTATTAAACCCAAATGTATGCTTAGCAGAGTAGCAAATTCTATCTATTGGATGAATCGGTACATCGAACGTGCCGATAATTATGCCCGTTTTATTTCGGTAAACTTCAATTTAGCACTTGACTTACCTCCTGACGTACCTGAACAGTGGGAGCCATTGATAATTGCGACGGCAGATAATTTTATCTTCCAGAAACACTATGATGCCCCAACTCGTGAAAATGTATTGTATTTCATGGCTTTTGATGTAAAAAATCCAAACTCGATATTATCGTGTTTGCTTGAAGCTCGTGAGAATGCAAGAACTATTCGCGAGAGTATTTCTCGTGAAATGTGGGAGTATGTCAATCAAATTTATTGGACGGTAAAAGACGCCGCTGCCGAAAGTAAGTCTTGGGAGTTGGCAAGGTATCAGGGATTCTTGGAAAATATCAAAACTGGTAGCCAGTTGTTTTATGGAATTGTGGATTCTACCATTACCAGAGGTGAAGGCTGGCACTTCGGGCGATTAGGCAGACTGATTGAGCGTGCCGATAAAACAACAAGATTTTTGGATGTAAAATATTTTACGCTCTTACCAGAAATTGGAGCCGTAGGTTCCCCGCTTGATTTAATGCTTTGGTCGTCTGTATTAAAATCAGTAAGTGCTTACAATATGTTTCGTCAGCAATATCAGGTAATGAATCCGTCGGCCATTGTAGATTTCTTATTGCTTGATAAAAAATTCCCACGTTCAGTAATGCACTGTATTCGTCAGGCTGAATTATCACTCTATGAAATATCTGGAACAGCCATTACAGCTTCTTATTCAAACCCAGCAGAAAAAGCCTTGAGTAAGTTGCGTTCGGAAGTAGAATTTACCGAAATTAAAGATATTTTTGACACAGGTTTGCATCAGTATCTTGATGAATTTCAACAAAAAAATAACGCTGTGGGTAAAGCCATCTTTCAGACTTATTTTGATTTAAAACCCGTAATCAACGAAGAAATTCCCCTAAATATGGTACAACAATAAGTAGTTTTTTTACTTTTGTATGTTAGTTATTTTTACTTATAACTATAAAACCACTTTTTACAAAAAGGCAGGAATCATTGGTTTCATCTATAACTGATTTTGTACGATTAAACCCGCAATTTAACAATTGCCTGTTTAGTATAAAAACACTTGATTGAGCCAGCGGTTCAAATAAATTATCGACTGTGCAAATGACATATTGTTTAGGGATTAAAGTACGTGGCGGTTTAGTAGCTATTGCAGATACTAGAATTACTGCTGGAACGGAGGTTTACTCCAACAAAAAGGTATCTATCCACGAAGTAGGTAACCATTCTCTTTTTATAATGACCGCAGGATTAAGATCAATCCGTGATAAATCTGTCATTTATTTCAATAGACTCACCGAAGAAAAAGGCTGTAAGTTTGATTATATGTTTGAAGCCGTCAATGCTTTTGGTGAAATGATTAGGAAAGTTGCTGAGGAAGATAAAGCAATGTTGAAATCAGAAGGATATAATTTTAATTTACATTCAATCGTGGGAGGACAAATGCCTCATGATGACGAACATAAATTGTTTTTGATTTTTCCTGAAGGTAATTGGATAGAAATTAATGAAGGATTGAAATATCAAATCATTGGTAATTCAAATTACGGAAAACCGTTGTTGAACCGTACTTTGTCTTATGAAACATCTTTGGAAGATGCCCTTAAATTAGGATTTCTATCATTTGATGCTACCCAAGTAAGTGCTAGTGATGTTGATTATCCGATTGATGTAATCGTTTATCAAAAAGATAGTTTCAATGTAATTGAACATCGTCTTACGAAAGATGATATGAGCGATGTGACCAAAAAATGGAATGCATTGCTGAAAGAATCTGTTGATAATTTGCCTAATGAATGGCTACAAAATATTTTAGAAAAAAGCTGTGAAGTTTAATATATAATTCGAGGCTTGATATTGCTGAACAATATCAAGCCTTGTAATTTATCCAACTTCGAAGCTACCTCCATGTGTTTTCCTTTCTTTATAACCTTGGTTTATTCCTAATCCATTGGTTTTTCTAAATCCGTCTTTTATTAATATTTCGAATATTGAGTATATTTTTTAGTTAAATTTTAATTGAAAATTAAACTCTAAATACGAAAGGATGAATGAGTTATAAATTTCAATTCTTTTCATTAACAACAAAATGCAAGAGTATATTTATTTAAATGGCCAAATTGTTCCCACAGAAAAGGCTAATATTCATGTAACTGACCTTGGGCTGCTAAGAGGGTATGGTATTTTTGATTTTTTTAGGGCCATCGATGGAAAACCTATTTTTATTGAAGACCATCTGGATAGGTTTGAAAATTCTGCGAGGTTGATGGGATTAACAATTCCGGCTTCTCGTGAAGAACTTAAAAATATCATTTTAGAGATTATAAACCTACATCCGCAAGCATTGTTAGGTGTAAAGATGGTAATGACTGGCGGTTATTCTCCTGATGGCTATACCCCTGCTGAACAATCAAACTTAATCGTAATGGGTAAACCCTTTGTGTTCAAGCCTGCCGATGTGGGGATGAAGCTCATGAGTGTTGAATACAGAAGAGAAATTCCTGAAATAAAAACGCTGAATTATATTGTGCCGATTAGAGCGTTATCCAAAATGAAAGAAAATGGTGCTGACGATGTGTTGTATCATCAAAATGGTTTGATTTCAGAGTCTTCAAGAAGTAATATTTTTATCATTAAAAATGAAAAAATCATTACTCCAGTAGATGGAGCTTTGTTTGGCGTTACCAGAAAGCATATTCTTAATTTTGCTAAAAGATATTTTGTTGTGGAGGAAAGAGACCTAACGACCCAAGAATATTGGGATGCGGACGAAGTTTTTACGACAGGAAGTACGAAAAGAATTGTAGCTATTACCCAAACAGATAATAAAGTATTTAGTGACGGCAAGGTGGGTAAAATCACGAAGAAACTTCAAGATTTGTTTTTAGAACATGAAAAGAATTTTGCTTAAAGAAAAAAGGCAATTGTCACGATGACAATTGCCTTTTTTCTATTTATTCATTTTCCTCTTTTTTTCTAATTCTTGTTGTTTCTTTTCTCGGCTAGCCAAAGCTTTTAGCTTCTTTTCCATCTCGATAGGGAGCCCTAGTAAATCCCTTAAAACAACTGAAGCACAAACTCCTCCGAAGGCTGCTGGCATATAAGAAATAGTACCATAGGCAGATTTTTTAAAGTTTGATCCATCGGTCAACATCAAAGATTCCTCCATCATTTTTTCTGTAGAATAAACCGCTTTAATGCCTGAACGAATGCCAAGTTTACGCAAACGCTTGCGGATAAGTGAAGCTAGATAACATTC
Organism: Arcicella sp. GW458-12-2-14-TSB2; assembly: GCF_059423785.1. Taxonomy (NCBI): domain Bacteria; kingdom Pseudomonadati; phylum Bacteroidota; class Cytophagia; order Cytophagales; family Flectobacillaceae; genus Arcicella; species Arcicella sp. GW458-12-2-14-TSB2. Next base: position 3,435 of record NZ_JBWKYN010000286.1, read on the forward strand.
ACGGGTATCAAACAAATCGGCCGTACGAATTTTTGTAGGGTCTACTTTTCCACCAGCTCCCATAGAACTTACAATGCGTAAATTTTTGTGATGAGCTGTTGTTAATAACGTTAATTTCGGAGTGATAGAGTCGATACAGTCCATCACATAATCAAAATGATTGTTTGTTAATATTTCTTCTACGGCTTCTGGCGAAAGAAACTCACGAATACTTGTCAACTTCAACTCAGGATTAATTGCCAATAGGCGTTCTTCCATCAAGTCAGCCTTAGGCTGTCCATGTGTTGTTGAAAGAGCAGGCAATTGCCTGTTTCTATTAGAAGGGTCGACGACATCACCATCCACGATTGTCATCGTTCCTACACCCGAACGGGCTATAAATTCTGCTGCAAAAGAACCAACGCCACCAAGCCCTACAACCAATACATGAGCATTCTGTAGTTTCTGGATACCTTCGTCGCCTATTAATAATTTGGTTCTACCAAGCCAAGCTAAATCACTCATTGTTTAAGAATTATGCTCATAAACTTCGTTGTTATGAGCCTGTAAAAGGGTAAAAACCCTGAGTTTACAAAATTACTGAACTATCATTAATTTTTCAGATAAGTAAATAAATCCTTGAAAGA
>NZ_JBWKYN010000287.1:0-4034 GCF_059423785.1 Arcicella sp. GW458-12-2-14-TSB2
CGCTTGAAGCGAGCGACTGCATATTACTATTCTTTTATTCCAGTATTCTCCGCAGGCTTTTCAAATTCATACTCACTTCTTACCAATTTGTTTTGCGTTGGATAAATCTCATTCAAGGTATTCGCATCATAGATTCTTCCGTTTTTCATCACCATTTTCAAGGTATTTGAATTACGGATATTTTCTAAAGGATTTTTATCCATGATTAATAAATCGGCTAATTTCCCTTTTTCGATACTGCCAAGGTCTTTGTCTAACCCCAAAGCTGTTGCTCCTAAAATCGTAGAAACTTTTAAGGCATCAAGGTTTTTCATCCCTCCGCTTTGCATCGACCATAGTTCCCAATGATAACCCAATCCTTGGAACTCTCCGTGACTACCAATACCTGCCAATGAACCATTTTCTACCATCGATTTCATTGATTTAGCATGTTTTTGGAACACGTGTTCTTCTGGTAAAAACCAGCCCGATACCCTACGTGTTTTTTCTGCCAATTCTTCATAAGGCATAAAATACTGCATCTTTTTATCATGGTATGGGTTCTCGGTTTCAAAATAAAAAATCTCTGCAAACGGTCCTCCGTAAGCTACCAAGAAAGTAGGCGTTACTGCCATTTTAGAAAAAGCGATAGATTTCACCACGTCGTTATACAAAGGGTACACAGGAATAGCGTGTTCATGCCCTGGGTAACCATCTAGCATATTAGTCATATTCAGCTTATAGTTCAAACCACCTTCAGTAGTAGGCATCAATTTTTGGTCTTTTGCTGCTTTGATAATCCACTGACGGGTTTGTCTATTTCCTGTCAGATACATTTTGATGTATTTGGTATTGTAATATTTACTGTATTGTTTCAACGCATTAATCGCCCCTGTTGAATCTTTGATATTATACGACCAAAAGCCAACCCCCGGACCAGTTGAATAAATTCTTGGGCCTGCTATTTTACCTGCATCTACCATATCGCTGTATGTGAAAACGTCGGTTGTAGCCGTTTGAGGGTCACGGGTGGTCGTTACCCCATAAGCCAAATTGGCGGCATAAATCCATACTTGATTTTTCTGAATGCCCCACTGTGGCCACATGTGGGCATGGGTATCTACAAACCCTGGGGTGATGGTTTTGCCCTTCACATCTATTACTTTGGCATTGCCGACTCCTTTCAACGTTCCGCTTTTGCCTACCGCTTTTATTCGGTTGTTTTCTATCAGTACGTCTCCGTTTTCAATCACCTCATTACCATTCATCGTAATGATTCTCCCTCCTTTCAACAATACATTTCCTGTAGGTATATCGCGTGTGAAATAAAGCTTAATCTCTGCCTCCTCAGGTTTATACGTTGCATCTGCTTTCTTAACGGCTACTTTTTTAGCAACAGAATCCGCCTTCACTTTATTATCTACCTTAATTTTCACCGTATCAGTTTTCACTTTATGCAACGAATCGGCTTTGGCTTTTTCTAATGCTTTCTTTGCTGTTTTCACACTGTCTTCAAAAGCTTTAGCTTTGTCTAAATCAAATACAAAATGATAACGCCCTAACGACCAGTGTACTTTTTTAGCATCGCTAGACCATGACGGGAACTCTCCTCCTATTTCTGTTAATTTTTGTGCAGGAAATTGCGCCGAAGCAGGGTCAGAAACAGAGATATTTACAGTCTTACCAGTTTTAGGAATCGTCATCACATAAATATCATTGTTTACTTGTGCCAAAGCCCTTTCACCATCTGGCGACATCATCACTTGCGAAGCATTCGTTGCCCTGTTTACTTCCATAGCCTCGGCTGTTTTCTCCGAAATCATGCAATTGTGTACATATTCTTCTCCTTCTATGCTCATGCCGTAGGTCGTAATACCGGTGATTTTCGCATGAATTTTCTCATCTGTACCATCCCATTTTATAGAGATTAATGAGCCATCACCTCCACTCAAATAAATTCTATCGATGTTTTTAACAAAATGTGGATTACCTCGTCCCTGTGCTTTATCAATCACCGTAATGGCTCCTCCTTTAGCATCTATCCAGCAAACTTCATCTTCTGAACTCGGAGCAACAGGGCCAACCGATTCTTTGAAGGCTCTCTTTTGGGTACGGATAAATACGATTTTATCATCTTTGGGTGTCCAAACGGGTTGACTGTACAAGGCTGAAACAGTCGTCAATTTTTGTAAGTTGGGCGTACCACTTACATTCACTTTGTAAAGGTCTCCACCTTGGGCTGTCCACGTAATGAAAGCCAATTGCTTACCATCGTTCGACCACACAGGTTGTGCTTCTGTAAAATCATTGTTAGTAATTCTGCGAGGAGTACCATTTGGATAGTCTGCCACATATAGGCGATTCAACGACGTAAAGGCCAATTGCTTTCCATCTGGCGAAGCCACCGCATCACGAATTTGGGAAATCAAGGTTTGGGTAGTATCAGAGATTGGATACTTAAATTCCAGCCTTGGTCCCATTTCTACCTCCATATCTACCGTGAACGGAATCTGTACTGGTGTACCGCCGTTGATGGCAATCTTGTAAATCTTACCTCCGTAAGAGGCTATCAATGCCTGATTATCGGGTGTGAAAGACATTGCAGGTAATACGCCCATCGTAGCGATAGACTCTTGTTCGTCTCTTTGTACTGGATAAGCCAACCATTTTTCATCCCCATTTTCCAAGTTTCTTAATACCAAGCCTGTTTTTTCTTCAAAACGTGAACCATATACCATCCATTTTCCATCACTAGATAATGTCGGAGAAAACGCCGAGCCATATCTGGAAGTAATGGTAGTACGTTTCGCATTATCGCGGTCGTAAACGCCAATCTGATATTGTGGCATCATGGCGTTGTAGTTCCAAGCACCGCTTCTTTGCGAGAAATAGATGTATCGTCCGTCGGGACTTACCGCAGGGTCTATTGTTTTTAAATTAGCAGGTTGGTCAATTAGCTGAACGCCTCCGCCTCCATCTTTATGAACCATCCATAACTGTACATTCATGCGTCCTTTGGCAAACACAATGTAATTACCGTCGGGTGTCCATTCGGCCGCTTCAAAGTTTTGGTCACGGTCTTTCGTAACTTGTACTGTATCTTTTTTCTCAAAATCAATCACCCAAACATTGTCAGAACCACTTTTGTCAGAGATAAAAAGTAGTTTTTTACCATCTGGACTATAACGTGGATGGGTATCAAACGCCAAGCCTTTGGTAATGTTGGTAGCCTTGCCACCTGCAAAAGGCATGGTGTATAAATCACCCATTAAGTCGAAAACGATTGTTTTAGCATCTGGACTAACATCTAGTGACAGCCATGTACCTTCGTCGGTATTGAGTTTGAATTTACGAGTTGCCTTGAGTGGTAAATCTTTGTAACCGACATACTTGGTGGTGTCTTTTTTGAGGGTATCGCCAGCAGTAGTACGCAACAGTGGCATTTTAGTGATTGAATTAGCCATTCCTATCATCGCAAATACAGTGACGGCTAGGCATATCAATAGGTTTTTAGGATTAATTTGTGGAAAAGTGATTTTCATTTTGTTGATTTAATGTTGTTGAATTGATAAGCTAAAATAATGATTATTTTTTAGGATAAATATTTTGGAGAGGTGTTTTTTCGCACTCACTCTTTACAGATAATATAACTTAGTGCTATGCTATCGGTATTTATCCAGCACACAAAATCAATCTGAAAACGTTTAACATTTCCATTGATAAAAAACTGGTAAGATTTTTTGATTTTTAACAGGAACACAGGAGATAACAGGCATCGAAACTCTTAAGCAATATAGCGTTTTTTCTTTAAAAAACAAAATCTTTCCTCATGATTTTTGCAGAGCGGAAAGACTTTTTAAAAGCTTTTTCACTTTTTATAAAAATATGCCCCCAGCTTATCTTTATTTTTAAAAACATCATTTAAAAACTTAAATATCAATTCTTCAAAACAACAACAAATTTTTCATTGCTGTTGTTGTTATTAGGTTTATATAGTTTTCTTAAGTTTTATATAGTTTTATTATACTAGCATTGCTTCTACAGTGCTTTGGTAG
>NZ_JBWKYN010000288.1:0-3965 GCF_059423785.1 Arcicella sp. GW458-12-2-14-TSB2
TTACAATGTTAAGGGAAATTTTGATAAAGTAGATACGATTTGTTACAAAATAATGTTTTGAAAATTTGTTGATTGTTGTTTAAAAAACTATTTGTTATTTTTTAGAAGATATTTCAATCTGATGAATGAAAAGAAATAGTAATTAATAGATAGCAGTTGATTTTACTTAATACTGTTTGCCAAATGAACGCAAATTTAGATGTAGTGCCGATGCAGGAATGGATTAAAACTGACGGCAAACCCTTGATTATCGCAGGTCCATGTTCAGCCGAGACGGAAGAACAAGTGTTGGAGACTGCTAATAGAATTAAAGCAGAAGGATATGCCCATATCATGCGTGCAGGTGTGTGGAAACCACGCACACGTCCAGGAAGTTTTGAAGGAATGGGAGAACCAGCTTTAAAATGGCTTGTTGAAGCAAAAAAACAAACTGGATTACCATTAGCTATTGAAGTAGCTACTCCAGAACATATCGAACTTGCTTTGAAGTATGGTGTTGATGTATTATGGATTGGTGCTAGAACAACAGTAAACCCTTTTAACGTACAAGATTTAGCTGACGCTCTACAAGGTGTTGATATTCCTGTATTAGTTAAAAACCCTGTTAATCCAGACTTAGCACTTTGGGTAGGTGCTTTTGAACGTCTACAAGGTGCTGGTATTAAAAAATTAGGTGCTATCCACCGTGGTTTTTCTAATGCACAAGAAGTAAAATACCGTAACTCACCAATGTGGCAAATGGCTGTTGAGATGAAACGTTTGTTCCCTCAATTACCAATCATCGGTGACCCATCACACATGGCTGGAAAACGCTCTTTGTTGATGGAATTATCTCAAAGAATTCTTGATTTGAATTACGACGGGATGATTATTGAAACTCACCGTGACCCTGATGCAGCTTGGTCTGATGCTTCACAACAATTAACACCTGAAGCGTTAGGAACAATGTTACGCGAATTAGAAGTACGTCAAGCAAACTATGGTGCTGAGTTTACAGACGAATTAGCGGCATTGCGTGCTAAAATTGACAACATCGACCGTGAATTAATGGAAGTGTTGGCTGCTCGTATGGCTGTTGTTGAAAAATTAGGCGAATACAAACGTGATAACAACGTAGCAGTATTACAATTAGACCGTTGGAAACAACTACATACTGACCGTGCTAAACAAGCAACGGGATTAGGGTTGTATCCAGAATTTGTTGAAGAATTATTCAAATTGGTTCACTTAGAATCAATTCGTAAACAAACAGAAGTAATGAGCTCTACAGTAGCTTAATTGTTCTGAATAGATTTAGCAAAGGGGTTGTTTCAAATTTGAAACAACCCCTTTGCTTTTATCGGGTTAATCTGTAAATCAGGATGGCTGTTCTTTGAACCAATTTCGGAAATTCCTTCATGTTCATTGTCTCGCCCGGTGCATGAGCTCCTTTGCCTGATGCCCCAAGGCCATCTAAGCAAGCCATGTATTTGGCAATGTATGAAATATCTCCCGCACCTCTCGAACCGGGGTCTCCAGCCTTTACTTCTCCTAGACCTAAATCCAAACTTACTTTATTAATAACAGCAAGCAAGTTTTCGTTTGCTGGAGTAGGCTCCATCGCAGGAATGCCGTCTGAGAAAGTAATTTCTGCTTTGGTTTTATTCAAACTGTGCGAAACTATTTCTTTCATTTTAACCCTTGCATTTTCTTTCTGACTTTCTGTTAAGAACCGCAAATCTCCCGAAACCATTACTCTAGGCGAAATAATATTATCCTTACCAATGGTTTCTTTATTATCATTGATTTCGGAACCCCCCATAATTAAACCGGGATTGAAGGTTAGGTATTTTTCAGTACTTAATTTCTCCCTGAATTCATTTAATATTCTAGCGGCTTCATAAATGGCTCCATATCCAGACTGCTGGCTAAATATGGTAGATGAATGTCCCATTACTCCTTTTACATTTAATTTCCATCCACTAGACCCTCTACGGGCAGTAGCAACGGTGTTTAAATTGACGGCAGTTTCAAAAGCTAAGGCTATATCGTTGGTTTGGGCTCTTTCTATAAAGTCTTTTCTGCTAATGCTAGTCGGGCGTCCTGCACTTTCTTCATCGCCTGTAAAGTAAGCGGTTAAAGTAGTATTCTCTAGCAATCCATGTTGATGAAGGGCTTTCAAGGCTGCCAACAAAACAATGTCCCCGCCTTTCATATCATTTACTCCTTGCCCCGTCACAGTAGAGTCGTTTAGATAAGTATAGGGTGTAAAAGTCATTGCTTTTTCAAAAACAGTATCTAAATGACCTATCAAAAATAATTTTTTACCAGTTTTCCCTTTTCGTTCGGCTACTAAATGCCCCGCTCTATTCAATGAATCAGGCAATGAAATCCATTCTGTTTTAAAACCCAAGTCGTCAAACTCTTTTCTCAGGATATTCCCCACCTCTCTAACGCCTTCTTTGTTAAGGGTTCCGCTATTAATATTGACAATCTTTTTAAGCAATGCCTCAGTTTGGGGCATTTGTTCCTCAATATATTCCGCAATTTTTTTCTCGGTTTTATTTAGTTGCTGACCATTTGAAAAATGGCCAAACAGCGCTAATAAGCCAATGGTTAATACAATTTTTTTCATATTCTATGTTTTATTTACCCTAAAGTATAGAATATTTGATAAAATAGGAAGCGATAAAATGTAGTTGGAATGATTTTATACCCATTTTTTTTATATGTATTAGCCTAATTAGCTTTAATTTTGTTTCGGATTATAAAATTTTCCACTCTACAAATTGTCATTGGATTAATTTAAGTCGCACTTCAAGACGCTTAAGTTGAACTTATCAAATCTCATGTTGACTTATTTTAAGATTAAGTTTTTTATAAACAAATTTTGAGTACTTACAAGCCATTTTATGGCTTTAGTAAAGACAAATCATGACAATTATGTAATTTTTTTATAGTATTTTCGTTTCAAATTTTAATAAGCAATTAGCATAAAAACTAAAAGTATGAAAAAAATAATTTTGTTTGCCTCATCAATTGTAATCATGTCTTCGTGCGTGAGTAAGAAAAAATTCGCAGCTGCTCAAGCGGAATACGCTAATTACAAAGCGAGCACAGAGAGTACTCTTGCTAAAGCAAAAGCTGACTTAAATGACTGTGATAAGACAAGAGCAAGTTTAGAAACTGACTTAAAATCAAAAGACAGTGAATTACAAGCTAAAATTAAGCAGTTAAAAGGGTTTGAAGACCAAATTGACTACTTGAAAAAAACTAATACTAATTTATTAGACAGAATGTCTGACCTATCAGTAGTTAGTAAAGCAGGTGCTGAGAGCATTAAAAAATCTTTGGAAACTTTGAACGATCAAAGCAAATATATCAAAGATTTGAACTCTTCAGTACAACGCAAAGATTCTTTGAATTTGGCTTTAGTAATGACATTGAAACGTTCATTAGCTGATGTAAATGACGATGATGTAACGGTTGAAGTGAAAAAAGGAGTTGTTTATATCTCAATTTCTGATAAAATGCTATTCCAATCGGGTAGTGCTGTAATTAACCAAAAAGCTGAAACAGTGTTAGAAAAAGTGGCTAAAGTTGTGAATGATCACAAAGAATTAGACATTTTAGTAGAAGGTCATACTGACAGTGTACCTATCGCTACTGACTGTTTGAAAGATAACTGGGATTTAAGTACAAAACGTGCTACTTCTGTTGTTCGTTTATTACAAACTAAATTTAGCGTATCTCCTGAGCGCATGACTGCTGGTGGTCGTTCTGAATTTGCTCCAAAAGATTCAAATGATAGCAGTGCAGGTCGTAAGTTGAACCGTAGAACTGAAATCATCGTAACGCCGAAATTAGATCAATTCTTCCAATTGTTGGCGAACGGTCAAACTAAATAAGTTGAAAATGTGAAAGAGGTAAAATATTAACCTCATTCCATTGAAATATTTCAAATAAAAAAACAGGCTGTCTTCATA
>NZ_JBWKYN010000289.1:0-3905 GCF_059423785.1 Arcicella sp. GW458-12-2-14-TSB2
GCTTATTAGCGCCTGCGCTAATAAGCTTTTTAAGTTTTGTTTATAAATTTTCATTTTATTTTTTTTAGCATAAAAAAAATAGCCTTCAAAACTAATTTTGAAGGCTATTATAAAGTAGTTAATTGACAGTTGTTATAAAAGTAATTTTCATTTACTCTTCACTGCCTATTTTTGCAATTTCCTTATCTAAAACAAATTTACCCGTAGCACTTTCTACTTCAATTAATTCAAATAATTCTAATGCACGACGAGCATTTTTCTCTTCTTCACGTTGTTCTTTTACAAACCACATCATAAAATTTTCGGTAGCATAATCATTTACTTCACGACATTTAGCAATAATTCTATTAATAGAATTAGTTACTGCTATTTCGCCTTGTAAAGCCATTTCAAATACTTGCTTAATTGAAATATATTCTTGAGCAACTTCTTCAAGTGTTGGTGTAATAGCTGTACCTCCAACCTCATTAATATATTTGAAAATTTTCAAAAAGTGGGTTCTTTCTTCCTCAGCTTGTGCATATAAATACTCTCCCGCTTTCTCAAAACCGTTTCTATCCAACCACGAGGCCATTGCCAAGTATTTTTGAGAAGCTTCTGCTTCCATTTTGCATTGTGCGTTCAACACTATTTCTATTTCCTCTTTGAGCGAAGTACGGAGACGAATTAAATCTTTCATATCAATATAGTTATGTGATTCCTTATTTTTTTAACAATATTACGACGAATTATAACCAGATGTTATCATCAGGTTCAAAACTTACCGAAATATAGAATTAGTCTAAAAAATCATACCAGTTCCACCGTTCCTAAAACCTCATAAAGCATTGAATTGAGGTCTAAACTGAACTTTGTGCCATCTAGTAAATCACGCAATTGAATGATTTCGCAGAGTGTTAGTTGAGAAGAGAAGTTATTTTTGGGAGACTGAATTAACTCAAAGTCATAATCATCTGATAAGTTAAATATCATCTCGTGAATGTCTACACTATGTACTTTTCTACGAAAAGTAAGAAAGTCACTCACTTTAAATCCAGTTAGAGTATCATTGAATTTAATATAAATTCTATCCGTCAAATCGCACTGCCAAGTGATTCCTTTCTGGTTTTTATACAATTCATTTAATTGATTCTCTGACATTTTCATCTGATAATACTATTGTTACTTCAATGTTTATGGAACAAATTTAGCAAGCAAAAAATAAATTTCAAAACATTATTTGAAATAAGTCTAAATAAGTTTTAATATTTTTATTCTTTTGGCTTTTATAGTTTGATGTAGGCTAATATTTAGCTACTTCTTATTAATTCACGTTAAGTCTTCCCCTCAGAATATTACCATCTTTGTATCTACGATAAGAGTGGTCAATCCGATTTCAAATTTTATGAAAAAAATATATTGTTATTTCTCACTATCAATTCTTTTGATAGCCAACTTTACTTTATTGGGACAATCGTATACCCCAGAAAAAAACGATAAGCGATTCAAAATAAAACCAGTAGCCAACTTAAAGGCTTATGCATTTAATATTAAAGATGTAACACTTTTAGAAGGTAGTCCTTTTAAAAATGCTATGGATAAAGATGCTGCTTATTTGTTGACAGTAGAGCCTAATCGTTTGCTACATCGCTTTTATCTAAATGCCAATTTGCCTACTAAGGGAGCCGTATATGGAGGTTGGGAAAGCGAAGGACTTTCTGGTCATACTTTGGGGCATTATCTTTCTGCTTGTGCCATGATGTATGCCTCTACAGGCAATATTGAGTTTAAAAAGCGAACTGACTATATTGTAACAGAACTTGCAAAATGCCAGAAAGCAAGAAAGACAGGGTACGTAGGTGCCATTCCAAAAGAAGATACGCTGTTTGCAAAAGTTGCTCGTGGTGAAATAAAATCAAGTGGTTTCGACTTAAACGGTGGATGGAGCCCTTGGTACACTGTTCATAAAGTAATGGCTGGATTAGTAGATGCCTACCTATATTGTAATAACCAACAAGCCCTCGCTGTAGTAACTAGCATGGCTGATTGGACTGCAAAAACAGTTAATCCGCTTTCACCTGAGTTATTACAAAAAATGTTGAAATGCGAATACGGAGGAATGAGTGATGTATTGGCGAATATTTATGCTATTACAGGGAATAAGAAGTATTTAGATGTATCGTACAAATTCTATGATGATTTTGTCATGGTGCCTTTGTCCAAAAAAATAGACCCGATGGCGGGTAAACATTCCAATACTAATGTGCCAAAAGCCATTGGCAGTGCTCGCCAATATGAATTGACAGGTAACGAGTCTGATAAAACCATTGCTTCTTTCTTTTGGGATATTATGGTACACAACCATAGTTATGTAATTGGCGGAAATAGTAATTATGAATATTGCACCGAACCTCATAAATTAAACGACCATCTAAGCGATAATACTTGCGAAACGTGTAATACCTATAATATGCTAAAGCTAACAAGACATTTGTTTTGTTGGCAACCTAATAGTGAACTAGGAGATTATTACGAAAGAGCGTTATACAATCATATCTTAGCATCTCAAAATCCAGAGAATGGGATGATGTGCTATTTTGTGCCTTTGAGAATGGGTACTAAAAAAGAATTTAGCGAGCCTTTCAATACTTTTACTTGTTGTGTAGGTAGTGGAATGGAAAATCACGCCAAATACACAGAAAGCATTTATTATGAAGGAGCTGACGGAAGTTTATTTATCAATTTATTTATTCCTTCTATACTTAAATGGCAAGCAAAGGGCATTACCATTACTCAAAATACCCAATACCCTACTAGCGAAAGCACCTCTTTAACTATTCAAACAAAAGCACCAAAGGCTTTTGCATTACGCCTACGTTCGCCTTGGTGGGCAACAAAAGGAGTACAAATAAAAATCAATGGGGAAGTACAAAGAGTTGAAAAAGAAGAGTCGGGATATTTAGTTATCAACAGAACTTGGAAGAATAATGACAAAATAGAGCTTAATTTTCCGATGTCACTCTATACAGAAAGTATGCCCGATAATGCTAATCGTATTGCTTTTTTATATGGCCCTTTGGTATTGGCAGGACAATTAGGGAAAGAATTGCCCGACCCCATTTATGGAACGCCAGTTTTGTTGACAGACGATAAAAATATTAACAATTGGCTAAAACCTGTAGCCAATCAACCTTTGACATTCAAGATAGAGCAGGTAGGTAAGCCTTTTGATGCTACATTAATTCCATTCTATCAGACTTACCAGCAACATTATAGTGTTTACTGGGACTATTTTACGAAAGCAGATTGGCAAAATAGGCAAACGGAATATGAAGCAGAGAAAAAACGTCAACAGCAAATTGAAGCAATGACGATTGATGAATTCAGAATTGGAGAAATGCAACCCGAACGTGACCATCAATTAAAAGCCAGTGAACAATCTTATACGGACATTGCCTTAGGAAAAACAGGCAGAGAAGTTAGAGCAGGTGGATTCTTTTCTTTTCAGATGAAAGTAAATGCTACCATAGAAAACAGCCTTTTGTTAACCTACTTAGGCGACGATAAGGGCAGACTTTTTGATATAGTTATCGACGGAACAAAAATTGCCACTCAAGAATTAAAAGGAGGAACTACTGGAAAATTCTTTGATGTAGTATATCCAATTCCTACAGCGCTAATCCAAGGAAAAAGTACCATTGAAGTGAAAATATTAGCCAACGCAGGAAGAACCGCTGGCAGAGTATTCGGCTGTAGGATTATTAAAGCAGAGAAATAAAGTAAGGTAGAGATTATGAGGTTTTATCATTGCTCTTTCTCTAAGATTACAATGTATTAGCCTCAAACTGAGCAATTATCATTTTAATAGGTTAATATCAATCTATATTTGATTAAAAATGGTAATTTTTGCACACTATTTTATTAAT
>NZ_JBWKYN010000290.1:0-3836 GCF_059423785.1 Arcicella sp. GW458-12-2-14-TSB2
TTGTTAGTCATTAAAAACTATTTTTAAAATTGCGAAATTATAAAAATAATGATAGAACCCTTCTGTATGACAACTGGAATTATACTTATTTTAGTATAATTTTTTTTTGTGTAATAACCTATGAATATATATAGGGTTTAGATAATTAGCATTTGAAATTTGAGGGTAGAAATAGACTGGCTGTATTGAAGAATTGCGAATTCAAAAATTACTTACTGCACTGAAATTACCTCGTTGTTATTTTTTAGTAAAATAAAGGATTTTTTCTTATAAAGGCATCGTTTTCGAAAGATACTCTATATTCGGATATAAAATGATTACTTTTTAGATAATAATCTGTAGAAATTATCTGAGCACCCGAAAGTTTGGCCGCTTCAAATTGAGAAAAATCGTTTTTACGCGCTTGAATAGTTTCAGCATCCGCACGCGTTCTGACGATATATCCGCTTTCTACATATTGTTTTATTAATGCTTGATTCTTTTTGGGGTCATTTAAAATTAATATAGCAGCCTCGGGGGTGTTGGGTAGTGCATTAACAAACATTATTCTGCCTTTTAAGGAAGGATGGTGCTCAATGAACATATTTCTTTTTGCTCCTTCTTCGTCTAAAACAAAAATAAATTTGCCCCGAGCATTTTTTAGTTTAGGCCAGTTTGATTTTAATACGGCGTTTTCTAAAGTTGAGTAATTGCCTTGGATATCAGCTGGTTTGATTAACTTTTCTTCACCCAAATAATGTTTGATGTCACCTTCCAGCGCATCAAAAGTTTTAGGAATGAATTTTTCAGGTATGGTAAATCCCGGCTTTTTTATCTCATCATCTTTGGCATTCATCGTGATGAAAATAGGCTCATGCTTAGGATTTTTCTTAGACCATTCTTTTAATTCAATCAGATAATCTTTGAAAAGAGGATGGTGACTTCTGAAGTCAATATCTTGTACATGAAATACTTTGAAGCCAGGTAATTGCATTTTTTTTTCAGTATCAAAAGGAGGTTGATTTTTTACTAATTTCAAGCCGAAAGGTTCAGCATATTTTCCGCCTAAAGTATCTGAATAAACATCGATTTCTAAATTTCTTAAACCTAAGTCGAGCTGAGTTGTAATAGGAGGGTGGCTATATTCCAAGCCAGATAAATCGGGTTTGTTATTCTTACTAATTAATTTAAAAAGAGTGGAATCAATGGCTACTTTATAACTATTGTGTGAGCCAATTACTTGAATTTTATTAATGGTTAGCTGGTCTAAGTTTTTAGTCGAAATAGAAAAGCCAAATGCTACTATTACTGCTACAATCAAAAAAAGTTTCATACGTATTTATACTTTAAAGAGAATATTTTGGGCTTTTGGGGAAATGTAAGTGGGTGAAATTACTTAATAAAAACACATGTTCTGTTATGAACTATGCTAATTAACTTAATGATATTTATTCTGTAATATTTTAATAATTATTAACTCATACTAAATTAGACTATTTTATTTTACTGCTTTATTTTGACGATAATGTATGGACGCAGCATATTCGAGTCTCCATAAAATTGATTATCATATAATATGCCAAAAAGAACTTTACGACAAAATTTATCAAAATCAAGAGGCTCTTGATTTATATTGAAACATAAATCTTGCTTATTTTGCATTAATAAAAGTATTAATCAGTGTTGATACTTTTAAATAACTATTAATTTAAAAATTATAAGCAATGACTTCATTAGAAATCGTAAAACAATATTACGCGTATTTTAATCAAAAAGATTGGGCTGGAATGCTGGCACTTTTACATCCAGACGTTCGCCATGAACCCAACCAAGGCGAGCCAAGAATTGGGATTGAACTGTTTACAGAATTTATGAAACACATGGATGAATCTTACGAGGAAACATTGACTGAAATGGTGTTTTTTGAGGAACCTAATAACGAACGGGTAGCGGTTGAATTTGTGGTAAATGGAATTTACAAAAAAGGAGAAGAAGGCTTTCCAGAAGCACACAATCAATCATATATTTTACCAGCGGCGGCATTTTTAGGAATAACAGAGGGAAAAATAAGTAGAGTAACTACCTATTATAACCTCCCTTTATGGATTAAATTGGTTTCAGAATAAGCAACTATTCAATGCAGACGATCTCATATATTACCAAAAAAGGCCAAGAAATTAGCACTGTTTTTGAAGATTTAGCACAATTAAGAATTACCGTTTTTCATGATTTTCCTTATCTTTATGAAGGTACGGTAGCCTATGAAATGGAATATCTGAAAATATATTCAGAAGCAGAGAGGGCTTTTGTGTTTGCTGTTTATGACGGTAGTAAAATGGTAGGAGCTACTACGTGTATTCCATTAGCTGACGAGAGCCCAGAAGTACGATTGCCTTTTGAAAAAGCTGGTTTTGATATTGATACCATCTTTTATTTTGGAGAAAGTATTCTTTTAAAAGATTATAGAGGACTAGGATTAGGACATTTTTTTTTTCATGAACGAGAAACTTATGCTAGAAGTTTTGGTACTTACAAAACTACTTGCTTTTGTGCCGTAGACCGTGGTGAAAATCATCCTTTACAACCTAAGGATTATCGTTCAAATGATGCTTTTTGGATGAAAAGAGGCTATCGTAAAGAAACTTCGTTGCAAAGTACTTTTGAATGGCCAGATATTAATGAAAGTATATCAACGCCCAAAACGATGATTTACTGGAAAAGAGATTTATAAATTAATCAATAATGAACGTAACGATTGCCTCAGCTCAATACCCAATTACTGAACATCTTACTTTTGAAGATTGGCATATACATACTGAAAACTGGGTTTTAAATGCCGTTCAACAACACGCTCAATTATTACTTTTTCCAGAATATGGTTCAATGGAATTAGTAAGTATTTTCGATAAAACAATTCAAGAAGATATTCAGCAACAAGTATTGGCATTACAGACCTTAAAAGAGGCATTTTGCAAGGTTTTTGCTGAGTTGGCTAATAAATATCAAGTAATTATTGTAGCGCCTAGTTTTCCTGTACTTGAAAACGATAAGATTTTCAATCGAGCTTTTGTTTTTTCAGCAAGAGGGTTGGTAGGTTTTCAGGATAAGTTTTTCATGACTCGTTTTGAAAATGAAGAATGGGGAATAGATGCTGCCAATCCTAAAAATCTAACCCTTTTTGAAGCGGAATGGGGGACTTTTGGTATCCAAATTTGCTATGATGTAGAGTTCGCTATAGGCTCGCAAATGTTAGCGACGGTGGGGGCATCTTTAATTTTAGCACCAAGTTGTACAGAAACTATTCGTGGTGCTACGCGTGTACATATTGGTGCTAGGGCTAGGGCCTTAGAAAATCAGGCTTATACCGTTGTTTCCCAAACAGTTGGTAATGCTCTATGGTCGCCAGCGGTGGATATCAATTATGGTTTCGCAGGATTTTATGCAACACCAGACAAAGGTATGCCAGAAGAAGGAATCATAACTACGAAAAAGCCACAAGAAATAGGCTGGTTGGTTGAGACGTTAGATTTTTCAGCCATTGAGAAAGTAAGGAATGACGGGCAGGTATTCAACTTCAAAGACCATCAACAGCTAAAGGTTGGGTTTGAAGAAATGGACATTAACATTCTCAAAGCCCATATCTGAAAGCATAGAATGATAAATCTGACTTGATTTGAAGGAATAAACATTCACCTTCTTAAAGCTCACAACTCATAGCTCAAAGCTATGAGTTGTGAGCTTTTTTTTGTACTATTTTATGTATTTTTATTAGCCTTTTAGGGTTAATCAATAATTTTAATCAATTGATTAAAATTATTGATTAAGTACTTGTTTTTAGTTATTTTGTTGTATACCTT
>NZ_JBWKYN010000291.1:0-3671 GCF_059423785.1 Arcicella sp. GW458-12-2-14-TSB2
GTGTTTTAAAGGTATATATTTTGAAACATATATAACCGAATAATAAAATAATAAAGCGAAACTTAGTTTTTTTTAATATTATCATTATTTTTATAAATGATAGGCAAAGTTGTATCCTAATAATATATTAATACCTAACCTTCTCATTATCAAACATGAATGATGAAAAAATAAGTCCTGAAAAAAAGTTATACGCTCTTCTAGTAGGTATCGATAAATATCCTGCTGGTGTACCCCAATTAAATGGTTGTATCAATGATATTAATGAAGTAACACATTTCTTACATACTTCTTTTGACTATCTCAACCCTCAAATACTTACCTTAGAAAATCAACAAGCTACCAGACAAAATATTATTGATGCTTTTCGTACACATCTTTGTAAAGCTAACAATAACGACTCTGTCATTTTTTATTATTCTGGTCATGGCTCAAGAGAGAATGCACCACAAGAATTTTGGGAAGAGTTTCCAACCCATAAAAACGAAACACTTGTTTGTTATGACAGCCGACTTGCAGGAGGATTTGACTTAGCAGACAAAGAATTGGCAGTACTCATTAGTGAGGTTGCTAAACAAAATCCACATATTGTTATTTGTTTGGATTGTTGTCATGCAGGCTCTGGAACGAGAGATTCCATCGATTTAGTACGTGTAAAGCAAGTAGAAAAAGAAGGCTCTCTGCGTGGATTAGAGCAGTATATTGACGGTTTTTATTCAAAACGATTTCAGATTACTGGTAAAATAGACGTGCCTCAGTCTAAGCATATTCTGTTAGCAGCTTGCCAAGAAAACGAACGAGCTTATGAAACGTCAGCTAATAGAGGGTTATTTACCTTGACTTTGCTAAACTGTTTAAAAGATGTACAGTCGCTTTCTTATGCAGATTTGTTTAATCGAATAGCGGTTTACGTAAAGGAAAAGGAATACCGACAGCATCCCAATTTAGAGTTTTTTGGTGGTTTCAACCCTCATGTTTTGTTTTTGACTGGCATAGCTACTGATAGAGTTGATACTTTTCCGATAACTTACGATTCAGAAGGTCTTGCATGGAAGGCTCAAAAAGGAAGTATTCATGGATTATCTATTGAATATAATAAGGCTGCTACTATCTGGATTTTTTCATCCAATACCACTTCATTTACTGAAAAGTATTTGTTTACAAAAGGAAAAATAACAAATGTACAAATGCTTGATTCTATTGTTATACCAGAGGCAAAATTGGATAATCAACAACAGTATATAGGTGTGCTAATTGATGGTAATAGAAAATATGCAACTATTTATTGTGAAGTTTCAACAGAAGAACTGTCTGCTTTATCTGAATATTTGCGTATAGAAAAAGCGTTTGCAGATTATTGGGTTTTACAATCAGGCAATCTCATTCAAGTAATTCACAGAACTTCGAAGAAAATCATTATAGAAAAAGAGCATTTATTTGAAATAAATCAGGTTCTACGGAATATCGTTCGTTGGGAAAATATTAAACAGCTACATAACTCTGAATCAAAGCTAAGGAAAGAAGAAATTGAGTTTTCTTTAGCAGTTGACGAACAATCTATTGATGGAGATGATATTCAGTTGATTTTAGACCAAAATGAAATGGGTGAAGTGATACCAAAGCATTACACACTCTCAGTAGCAAATCATTCTAAGTTTGAGCTTTATTTCAAAGTAATCTTTGTTTCTCCTCTTTATGGTATTATGGAATTGGGAAAATCAACTATTCCAGCTAACGAAACTGGGGTTATTGTTAAGAACAGATTAGGCTTTTTTAGCGAACAATATGCTGATGATGAAAGTAATTGCTTATTTAAGTTAATAGTCAGCACAGGAGAAATTGACTTGTCTTTTTTTGTACAGGAGAACTTTTCGATTAATAGAGATTTTTCACGCACAAAATCTTTAGAAGACTCACAAATTAGAGGGGGTAAATTCTTAGATAATTTTAATCTTGAAACAAATCTTTCTTTAGACTGGATGGCTAAAGACTTAAAACTAAGGTTAGTGAAAA
Source organism: Arcicella sp. GW458-12-2-14-TSB2 (assembly GCF_059423785.1). Classification (NCBI taxonomy): domain Bacteria; kingdom Pseudomonadati; phylum Bacteroidota; class Cytophagia; order Cytophagales; family Flectobacillaceae; genus Arcicella; species Arcicella sp. GW458-12-2-14-TSB2. The sequence continues at coordinate 2,014 of NZ_JBWKYN010000291.1, forward strand.
ACAATGCTACTATTGGAAGAGAAGACATTGTTTTGGCTGATGGTTCATTAACTTTTAAAGCACATCAATCGTTTCAAGCAAAAGTTACGTTATCATCTTTACATCATCCCTCAAGAGGAATTGGCAACGAGTCATTACTTAAAAGTACTGCCACTTTTAATAATCTTGCTATTCTAAATTTATACCCTAAATCGAAGTCAGTTGAGCAAAAACAACAAATAGAGTTAGAAGATATTGAAGGAGAGGTAGATGCTGATAACCCCTTAATTCTTGCAATTCAAAATCAAGAAATATTACCTAATGAAATAGTACTTCCAGTGATGGTGAATGGAGACGATGTGGTGGTGATTGGTACGAGTAAAGCTTTGGGAAACAATAAACGTGAAGTTTATATTGAGCGAATCCCAGAAATAAATACAAACGAAAAGAGAACAAAAAGCTTAGGAAGAGCTATCAAGTTCTGTTTAATGAAACTGGTCTTTAAAACTGTACCAGACAGTTATTTTGCTCTAAATTGGGTAGATTATGAGCAAGCTAAACCAATAAGGACAAACCTGGATTTGACTCAAAAAATTACTCAGGCAAAGAATATTGTGCTATTTATCCACGGCATCATTGGTGATACCGAAGGAATGATTCCCTTTGCTCAAAAGCTTGTGAAACCAACTGATAATAGTAAAGCAAAATATGATTTAGTTCTGACATTTGATTATGAATGCCTGAATACATCCATTGAGAAAATAGCAGAAAACCTTGACATTGTCCTCAGTAAACACGGTATTGATGAAAATACAGATAAAAAACTAACGATTGTTGCTCATTCTATGGGTGGATTAGTATCGAGAGTATTGATAGAAAAGCACGGCAAAGCCAATCTTGTGAAAAAGCTGATTATGGCTGGTACTCCCAATGGAGGTTCTGTCTTAGGTAATGCTCCATCTTATATTTCTATGACTACGGATGTACTTACTCTTGGTTTAAGTTCTGCTTTGATAGCTCCTTATTTAGCATGGGCTGGGGGATTGATTATGGCATTAAAAAAGAGTAGTATTCTGACTGTCACTTTAGAGCAAATGAAATGCAATTCCGATTTTATCAATTCGCTGTACATTCAAAAAGACCCTCATGTTCCCTATTTTAATTTAGCAGGTAGAGTTGACCTTTATAATCCTAATAGTGAAGAAGACGCTTGGTTTGAAAAACTAAGTACGAGCTTAGTGCTGGGTGTAGGAAATCTATTTCATGAAGGAAAACAGCATGACATTGCAGTTTATACAAAAGACATCGAGAAAATCAATCAAAATAGACAACCTCAAGTACTTAAACAAGAGGTAGGTTGTCCGCATATTTTGTATTTTGATGAACCCAAGAGTAAAGAAATTTTATATCAATGGCTTGATTTATAGTTTTATCTATTTCGTATAAAACTGTTGTTATACCTCAATTAAAGGAATCATTTATGGCAGATTTACCACTTTTTATCATCTCATTTGCTAATAACAGCGACAATCCACTTACAAGTTTTAAGGAGGAAGAGCTGGGTGTAAAAGAAGTAATTGATGAATTCCCCAAGACTTAAATTATTAATAGTTTTTACCAAATCCAAAGGGTTTTAAAGAGTGTAGTAAAGAGGATACAAATACCATATATATATAATC
>NZ_JBWKYN010000292.1:0-3661 GCF_059423785.1 Arcicella sp. GW458-12-2-14-TSB2
ATATAGTAATACTAACAAATAAAAAGTAATAAATTATTCATAAATTGATAATAATATTTTTAAACGCTTAAATATCAAACAGTTATGGAAAGTGAAATTAATTATCGGATTGAGGTTTTAGTAGAAAAGTTATCAAAAGGACAATCTGATTTTGCCTCAAAAATTGGAAGAAGCCCTCAAACTATTTCAAATATTCTAAATAAAGGAACTAAGCCAGGTGCTGAAGTACTTGAAGCTATTCTTAAAAATTTTCCTCAAGTAGATGCTTTATGGTTAGTATGTGGAGTTGGAGAAATGCAAAGAAATCTTTCAGAAACTGTAGAGGAAAAGGAAATTGTTCAAGTGTTAAAAAAAGAAATTGAAGTACTAATCCTTAATAATCAATCATTAATCAAGGACAAAGAAAGATTATGGAATCTTGTAGAAAATTTTGGAAAAAAGCATAAACCTGTTCCAGTAGAGCAAAATGCTTGGGGAAATATATTTCCTTTTTATCCAGAAAATTTAGGAAAAATTTTTGCATAAATATTATGCAATATTTTTTTTGAAATTTTCTGGTGGCATTTCTGGAGGCAGGTAGTTACACAAAGATGTAACCCGCTCATTTATAACACATTATTTAGACCCTCACTCTCTACACAGAAAAGTAATTAAAACAGAATTTCAAAAGAATTCTGTTTTTTTGTTTTATGAGCTTTTCCCAAACCATCTGAAAGCTTCTTGACATGGACTATCCGTTAAAAATTATTCCTTCTGATTTGTTAGCAGCATATCGTTTAGGCTTTCCTGTCGATGTAATAAAGGCTTTTAATGAGTTACATGATGCTGAACTCTCTACCGATACTTTTAGTTTTTATACTTCAGTGGCTTCAGTATATTCTAGCAAGATTGAGGGGGAAGAAATTGAACTGGATTCATATATCAAATACAAAAGATTTGGCATTGATTTTTTGCCTGATTATACCAAAAAGATTGATGATTTATACAATGCCTATTCTTTTGCCAAAAATAATCCGCTGAATCGCCAAAATATCGAGCAAGCACATCAACTACTAAGTAAACATATTATTTCGGCGCAGTACCAAGGAAGACTACGTACCCAAAATATGTATGTAACTACGCCAGATGGTAAAATTGAGTATGTTGCAGCTTCACCTTTTATTGTAGAGGCAGAAATGGATAAATTTTATCATGACATCCATTTTCTTTTGAATTGCCCACTGTCTATTGAAGAGGCTTTCTTCTTTGCTAGTTTAGTACACTTAGTTTTTGTAAAAATCCATCCTTGGAATGATGGCAATGGACGCACAGCTCGATTGCTTGAAAAATGGTTTTTAGCTCATTTTTTGGGTGAAAAAACATGGTACATCCAATCAGAAAAAAATTATTACCAACAACATGCTACTTATTACCAAAATATCAGAAAGCTAGGGTTGGAATACATCCAATTAGATTACACCCAAGCAATGCCTTTCTTGATGATGTTACCAAATAGTTTATGTATATAAAATATATCTAGCATCCCCATTCTTTGAAAAGAAACATGAAACTTTATGGATTATCTAATAACCAGAAAAAGTTAGCGGAAAGAATATGTGAAAGTAGTGCTTAGTCTTAAAACTAATTGTTCGTTGGAGGCTTATAGTAAAGCGGATGAACGGAGGGTGATTTTGGAGATGGAGTCATTTTAATTGTATATTTAGGGAGAATTTAGATTGCAACTATCAAAACTCTCCCTAAATAAATTGGTTACATGAGCCTAATAAATCAAAAATACTAAGTATGAAAACATTTATAAACAAATTACCAATACTTATATTAATTACAATAGGAGTGATTATTATCATTTACATTACACATAAATTTGAAGTGTGTCTCAATGAGAAAAAATGGTTTAATGAAACTTCATCACAAGCTATCATTGCTTTTTATGCGGCTGTTTTAACAGTCGTGGGTATTTTTGTTGCGGCGTGGCAACTGCATACACAAAAAAAAGATAATATTATTGCAAATGAATATCTAAACCAACCAGATTTCAAGTTTCTCCCATTTTGTTCAGAAGCAGATACAATAAGTCCTACTCAATGCTGTGATGCTGGTCAACAATGTCCAAATAATTGTATAGATGAGCATTGGTTCAATCTTCACCAAGTGGGGAATTTACCTGCAACTCAAATTACAATAAGTATGTATCATGAAAAAGAAGGAGATATATTTTGTAATAAAAATAATTCAAAAAAGTATGTTCATACCTTAATTAAAGGAGGTATTTATCAATATAAAGTCCCCCCCTATACTTTTGATTTAACTTTTTTCAATCCCGCTTCAAACGGAAAATTCTATGTTTTTTTAGAATACAAATCTCTTTATTCAGGGATTAGGTATAAAAGAGTTTATGAATTAGAATACAGCCCTGAAAATCCTCCATTTCCAGAAAACAATGGAAGATGGGAAAATAGAATCAAAATTTTCAATAAAAATTTGGCTAGAATCACTGATTCGCACTCTCTTTCATGGGGAGACTATGCTACAGGAATTTCAAGTCGTATAATAAATAAACTAATTGATAATTATACTATCTCTATTGATTCATGGTTAAAGCGATATTAACCTCATGCTATTTTCGAATTCTCACTTAAGTATTAATTGAATTCAAAAAGTTGCACCTTTTTTTTGATTGAAAATATATTAAGTAGTTAAAATACAATCATATAACACAATAAAGCAATTGTAAAACCTTGTCTTATTAGAATCCAAAGCCCGCTTACGTAGTAAAAAACACTACGCCAAGCGAGGGTCGATTTTATTATTTTATTGAATATTTATAACAGTTAATATTCACACCCAACTAAAAATGAAAAGTTTACTTTTGATAACAGTTATACTGAATGGAGTAATAATGATGAATGGGGTATCTCAAAATTTAAAGAGAAATCCTTTACCTCCTCCTCCCCCATCTCCCAATGAAAAATGGTTAAAATGTGTTCCTTTAAATATATATGCTGCTACTCAACGAAAACAGTTCTATCCATTTAACCAATCTTCTTTAGTAAAAATAATCTCATTTAAAGAGTATATCAATATAGATACTTTAATAAATAGCGTCACTGAACCTACAATATTTGCTGATTTTCAAAATCAGCCAAAAATTTTTGAGTCATTTACTTTAAATCAAAAGCAGCTAAATGAATTAACTTATATCCTGTATAACTATGGATTTAAAACAAAAAAATATGAGGAAGAAAGTATGTGTTATTATCCAAGAAATGCCATTGTTTTTTATGACGAGAAGGGACTACCTTTTGAATGGATAGAGCTGTGCTTTGAATGTAATGGGTACAAAAAAACCTCAAAACAGGTTAAAACTGGCGACTTTTGTATAGGGAAATATGAGCTTCTAAAATATTTTTTCAAAAAGCATAAGATACATTATGGTATTGATTCTTAATGATTTTACTGGAAGGATTGAATATAGAGATTCAACGAATATAAATAATCATCCTCAAAATAAATAGCCCTTAATTCATTGTATAAAAATGTCTCTTCCTTTAACCATTCACAAGCTTTGCTGATTAAATGTACTCTCATTGATTTCTCCCTTGATATTTTAATGACACCAACATATATTTTCTCATGATTTTTTAGTTCTATCCCTATCAGC
>NZ_JBWKYN010000293.1:0-3647 GCF_059423785.1 Arcicella sp. GW458-12-2-14-TSB2
ATATATAGTAATGGATTCATCTTTATAAAAATAAACTTCCACCTTAAAAGTACTCTTACATCTAATTTTTTTTTGAATTAGTAACGTAAACACATCATCGTATATCATGAATGTTTGTTTTTTTCCGATACCTCATAATTTTCATATTGATAATGATAGGAAATTTGGAATTTTATTAACTTTTTGATTACTTTTATGGACACGCCTTTTAACTAATTCACCAGAAGCAATGAAAAAGATTCTGTTTATCATTAGTATACTATCTTTAACAAGCTGTCAAAAAAACGTTTATTTGACAGGTTCTTTAATGCACCAACTTCAAGAGAATGAACTTGACCTTACTAGAATTCAATTTTATAACGACAATCCCCTTTATTTAGAAAGAGAAGTGCCCTCTTCAGATGCCAATATTAAATCTGGGAAAGTGGTTTTCAAAAATGGAAGATATATCAATAGGATTACCCTAGAAAAAAATACGCCTGGTGTAGTACAACTTGAGAACAACGGACATTTAATGATTGCCTTTGAAAAAAGTAATGAAGAAAGTTCTTTACGGTTTGGGCCTGTAGCGGGTGAAAAAGGAGAATATTTCTATCAACTGGTTGATGTTAACGGTAACCCGATGTTTTCTCGTATAGATTACGAAGGCAGTAAGTACCTTGTCGTTTATAAAAAACCAAGGGTTCGTATCATGCTTTCAAGAAGCGTTTTTACAAATATGAAAGTAAAAGTACGCAGAATGAAAGGGAACAAGATAAAGTAATGGTATCAATCCTCTGATTTTAACGAAATATTTGAAGAGTAAGCTTTAAAAGGCTTGCTCTTTTTATTTTCATAACATTGCCATCTACCTTTTATGACAGATGTAACTAAAATTGATAAAACATTTATGCACTTGCTTATAATACTATCATTGTGTTCTATATTTTTAAACGTAGCAATTAACTCGTCTGAGGCAAAATACCTGAAAACATCTTGATTGAGCAATCTTTGTTTTTTAGTCTTTACTGATAAAGTGATAATGTCGACAAAATGATTAATTTAGTAGTATGCTTGCATAATAATTTTTTCCTCTCCATTTTTACCATATTATGCCAAGCATAACATTAAAATATCCAAAACAGAACCCATTCCTTTATAAATAATTGACCAATATGAAAGCAGACAAAACTGTAGATTATCACATCAAATCTGGTTGGCACGCCATTAGCAGAATGTATAATTCATTTGCCGCTCCATTCGACATGACGATGGCAATTGGTTATGTATTATTGAATATTGATAAAAAAGGGACTCCTGCTACCAAAATCGCCCCTGCTTTGGGGTTAGAACCCCGTAGTTTAACAAGAATGTTAAAATCTTTGGAGGATAAAAAATGGATAAGAAGAGAAACCGACGAGGAAGATCGTAGGGTAGTAAAGGTTTACCTGACAGAAGAGGGAAAAAGGAAAAGAGATAAAGCACGAGAAGGTGTATTATTATTTAATAATGCTATTTATGAAAAAATTGGGGCTGAAAAATTGGAGATTTTCTTTGAAGTAATGCAAAAAATTAGTGAAGTAGTAGATATCGATACTGCCGGCTACAAAGCTGATAACATTGGCGAAGATGAGTTTATTTAAAGAATTAGAGAGTGCGAAAATAATTTTAAATGTTATGCTTGCATAACATTTTTTTTATTGCTTATCTTTACATAAAATAGTATGTAAGCATCATATTTTAGGCTTTTATTCAGAATAAACTTATAAAGACATGACAATCACAGCTAATAAAGCTTCCATAAAAGGGGGTGAGTTTTTAATTAAAGACATTGACGCTTCGCAAATTTTCATTCCTGAAGATTTTACAGAAGAGCAACAAATGATTGCACAGACTTGCTTGGATTTTCTTCGTACAGAAGTGCATCCACGTTTAGATGATATCGATTATGCCAAAAATACTGATTTAATGGTTTCACTAATGGACAAAGCTGGCGAGCTTGGTTTGTTAGGAACAGCTATTCCTGAAGAATACGGTGGATTCGGAATGAATTTTAATACCTCGATGTTGGTAGCGGAAGCTTGTGGGGGTGGTCATTCATTTTCAGTAGCTTTATCGGCTCATACTGGAATCGGTACATTACCTATCTTATACTATGGAACTGAAGAACAAAAAGCTAAATACCTGCCAAGGTTAGCCACTGGCGAATGGAAAGCGGCTTATTGCTTAACTGAACCAGATTCAGGTTCTGATGCTAATTCGGGGAAAACGAAGGCTGTTTTATCGGAAGATGGAAAACATTATATCATCAATGGGCAAAAAATGTGGATAACCAATGGTGGTTTTGCCGATTTGTTTATCGTTTTTGCTAAAATTGATAATGATAAAGCTTTAACAGCATTTATTGTTGAAAAAAGTTTTGGTGGTATTACGATGAATGAAGAAGAACGCAAGATGGGAATAAAAGGCTCATCTACTCGTCAGATTTTCTTCAATGATTGCAAAGTACCTGTTGAAAATCAGCTATATACACGTGAAGGTGGATTCAAAATTGCGGTAAATATCTTGAATATAGGTCGTATTAAATTGGCTTCGGCGGTAGTGGGTGCGGCTAAAGGTATTATTGGTAAAGCAGTAAATTATGCCAACGAACGTAAACAATTTGGTACTTCTATCAGCAATTTCGGTGCAATAAAATATAAAATTGCCGAAATGAATGTAAAAGTATTTGCTTCTGAATCAGCATGTTATCGTGCTGGACAAAACATTGATGATGCCATTGAAGATTTATTGGCATCGGGTGTAGAGTCGGCTCAGGCAAAACTAAAAGGTGTTGAGCAATTTGCCATAGAATGTGCGATGCTGAAAGTACATGGGTCGGAAGTATTAGACTATGTTGTTGACGAAGGTGTACAAATTTATGGCGGTATGGGCTTTTCGGCGGAAGCACCAATGGACAGAGCTTACAGAGATTCTAGGATTAACAGGATTTTTGAAGGTACCAACGAAATCAATCGTTTGCTTGCTGTAGGAACGGTTGTGAAACGTGCAATGAAAGGCGAAATCAATTTGATGCCTGCTGCGATGGAAGTTGGCAAAGAGATTATGTCGATTCCAGATTTTAGTGTTTCGGATGATGAAGGTATTTTTGTAGCAGAGAAAAAGGTAATCAAAAATCTGAAAAAGGCCATTTTGATGGTGGCTGGTGCTGCCTTACAGAAATTCATGATGAAATTTGAACAAGAACAAGAAATTATCATGAATCTGGCAGATATGATGATTGAGCTTTATATCGCTGAATCAACGTTATTAAGGGTTGAAAAATTGATTGCTGTGCGTGGAGAAGCTGCATGTGCTTTACACAAAGATGCGGCTTTAATTTACTTACACACTGCTGTAGAGAAAACAAATAATGCTGGCAAAGCAGCGATTACAAGCTTTGCCGAGGGCGACGAACTTCGTGTGATGTTGATGGGATTGAAACGTTTTACTAAAATAGAACCTATCAATTTAAAAGAAGCACGCAGAAGAGTTGCAGAAGCGGCTATTGAAAAAAACAGTTATGTATTTTAGTATTTTTTGGTTAGAAACAAAACATGAGTCATCCCGAATTTTGGGCAAAATTTGTCCACAAGATATTGTGAATGGCTATTCTTATTCTGTAAATC
>NZ_JBWKYN010000294.1:0-3604 GCF_059423785.1 Arcicella sp. GW458-12-2-14-TSB2
TTTTAATAGTACTTACAGAAAGTAATAAAACAATTACAAAAAATAAAATGAAAGTACCCAATACGGCAAGAATACGTATAATTGTCTTAGGTTTATCGGGATTTCTAATTACAATTGTTTTTAATACTTTATCTCCCAATCTTTTTTTAACATTACTAGTAGCCAAAACAATAAATTCTACTGGCCAAATAATTAGAAATAGATTCCGTAAAAATAATCTACCAAATGAAGGTACAATATTAGAATCTTCTTCATCTCGAACCATTATTCCCATTATCCATCTTCCTATACTTATACCATTTACACTATCTTTTGCAAAATAAAGTACAAAGATTAAAAGCATTACAAATGACATTGCTATTGTTATATCATTTAGACTATTTTCATTCATAAAGTCTGGTCCCAATGTTAGAAAAAAAATTAAAACTCCTATCGTGGACATTACAAAATGATCAATCATAAAGGCGGCTATTCTTCTTTTTCTAGATGATAGAGTTACATACTCCTTAAAATTTAGTGGCATAATAAATGTTTTTAGGGTTATTTTTTATTTCGATTTAATGGCTTACAATATAGTAATTCCATCTTTAATTTAAATATTTAATTTTCATATATTGAACCACTCATTCTACAAACACAAAAAATCCGCCCAGAACCTGAGCGGATTTTTTGGTGATAATTGAAACCTATCTAAAATTTTACACAGCAATATATTTCAAGAATTCAGCCTTAGTAGCTTCTTCTGCAAATTTACCACCATAAAAACTTGTAATAGTAGTTGATGTATCATCCTTCACTCCTCTTGACGCTACACAAAGGTGTTTGGCATCAATCATGATGGCTACGTCTTCTGTGCCTAAAAGCTTCTGTAATTCTTTGGCAATTTGCATTGTCAAACGTTCTTGTACTTGTGGGCGTTTGGCAAAATGCTGAACGATACGGTTTAATTTAGATAAACCTATCACTTGTCCATTCGCGATGTAAGCCACATGGGCTTTACCAAAAATAGGTACAAAGTGGTGTTCGCAATTTGAATAGAATGAAATGTTTTTTTCAACTAACATCTCATTGTATTGATATTTATTTTCAAAAAGAGCCACAGAAGGCATATTTTTAGGGTCGAGACCACTAAAAATCTCCTTTACATACATTTTTGCTACTCTTTTAGGCGTACCTTTTAATGAATCGTCTGTCAAATCTAATCCCAAAGTCTCCATAATTTGCTTGAAGTGGTATTCTATCTGAGCCATCTTTTCATCGTCAGTCATATCAAAAGCATCATCACGCATAGGAGTATCTACCGACGTCATGATATGCTCATCACCGATTTCTTCATCCGTAAACCTAATTTTATTATTGTTATCAACTAACAGGGTATTCAACAAAGTTTCGTTCGGTTTCATATAATCTAATTTTAAGGTCAAAGTTTGAGTTGATTTTGGGTTTCAGTTTGTCATAAATGACGATAGCGATGTTTTCAGCTGAAGGATTGATGTCTTTGAATTCTTCAGTATCTAAATTCAAATTTTTATGGTCAAATCTATCTAAAATTTCAACTTTGATAAGTTCGCTCAAGACTTTCATATCCATCACATAACCAGTTTCAATGTCTATTTCACCAGTTACTTGTACGATTAAATCATAATTATGCCCGTGATAATTGAAATTATTACATTTTCCATAAACACGTTCATTTTTCTCATCCGACCAATTCGGATTATTCAGTCGATGTGCGGCATTAAAATGCTCCTTCCTAAACACCGACACTCTTTTTGGCATCATATTATCTTTGATTTTTTTAAAATTCAACTTTTAATTAGTCATACTTTTCGACTAATTATGGTAAGTTGGAGACAATCATGCGGAATTTAGTCTCAAAGTTTAAAAGCCGTCTGAAAGGTTGTCAGCAACACTCTTAAACTAAATCAGCGTAATGGTATTCGTAATTAATAACAAGAGAACGTTTAAATTTGTTTAATTAATTACAAAAAAGATTAAACAAATATTCATCATGTTTATTTAGAAAATTCTTTCTTACAACAAATATCTTAAAATTATCAGCAATCAATTACTGATTTGAATGCTTTCACTAAATTATTTGTCAATCTTTCTTTTGAAGCCACAAATTATGATTATTTTTCTCGAAATTATTTGTTAGGTTAGAAACATCATTTTTTGATTTTGAGTTCAAATAATTTAAAAGGAACTCTGCAATGCTTACTAAAACACTATCTTCAAATTAAAAAAATGCAAAGACGCAAGTTTATCCAATCAACAGCTCTGGCAAGTACGGCCGCACTGACTATTCCCAATTTTGTATTTGGTGCTAAAGAAGATGAAAAAAAGGTTCGCCTTGGTTTTATCGGTGTGGGTCTCAGGGGAAGGAATCATTTAGAGATGGCAATGTATCGTGATGACGTAGAAATTAACGCCATCTGTGATATCGACCCTAATGCAATTGCTATTTCTTTAAAAATGTTGAAAGATAAAGGTCGAAAAGAGCCTGCTGTATATCAAAAAAACGAACATGATTTTGAGAACATGGTAAAACGTGATGATTTAGACGGAATCATCATCGCTACTCCTTGGGAATGGCACGTCCCGATGTCTGTTGCTACGATGAAAGCTGGCAAATATGCAGGCGTGGAGGTATCCGCAACGGTTACCTTACAAGAATCTTGGGATTTGGTCAATACTTTCGAGAAAACAGGTTCGCATTGTATGATTCTTGAAAATGTGTGCTATCGCAGAGATGTGATGGCTGTATTAAACATGGTTCGTCAGAATCTTTTTGGTGAAATAGTCCATTTACAATGTGGTTATCAGCACGATTTACGTGGTGTAAAGTTTAATGATGGTAAACAACCTTATGGTGGTGGGGTGGAATTTGGAGAAAAGGGTTTTTCTGAAGCTAAATGGCGTACACAACATTCGATAGATAGAAATGGTGATATTTATCCTACGCATGGTTTAGGGCCTGTAGCTGAAATGATAGATATTAATCGTGGTAACAGATTCCTTTCTTTGACCTCTACTGCTACCAAATCAAGAGGTTTGCATGATTATATTGTAAAGAAAGGCGGTGCCGACCATCCGAATGCTAAAGTAAAATTCAAATTGGGTGATGTAGTAACAACAGTCATTAAGTGTGCCAACGGAGAAACTATTTTGATTACACATGATACTAATTTACCCCGTCCTTATTCCTTAGGATTTAGAGTACAAGGCACGGAAGGCATCTGGACAGAAGATAACAAATCTATTTACTTAGAAAGCTTGGCGAAGAATCATGACCGTTGGGACCCTTTCAAGGAATATCAAGATAAATACGACCATCCACTTTGGAAAACGCATGCCAAGGATGCTGAAAACGCGGGTCATGGCGGGATTGACTACTTTGTATTAAGGGCTTTCGTAGAGTCTGTTAAAAGAAAGGTAGCACCTCCAATTGATGTGTATGATGCAGCGGTGTGGTCTGCAATTAGTCCATTATCAGAACTTTCAATTGCTAAAAATTCAGCTTCTGTCGAAATTCCAGACTTTACTAGAGGAAAGTGGAAAACCAACAAACGTATCTTTGGATTAACAGACGAATATTAAATAT
>NZ_JBWKYN010000295.1:0-3599 GCF_059423785.1 Arcicella sp. GW458-12-2-14-TSB2
GTTAATAGATACGCTAAAAAATAATTCAACAAAAACACAATTACCTCAAAATCAGACAAATAAGTCAAGCATTCCACTTAAAAATATTACAATAAATTTCACTGCTATCAATAAAGCTACGAAAGAAAGTATTCTTGCAGACTTTATAGTTACTTCTGAAAGAACGGGAGAGGTTTTTAAGGGTAGCACTGACAATAAGAACCCTTTTTTCTCTTTTTCATTATCGCAACAAGACAACTTGTCAGTAGTGGTACGCGCTGATGGCTATGCTGATGCTCATTCTAATATCTCGATAAAGGACTTTACTACCACATCGCATCATGATTTTGCTATCCCTCTAGTCTTTGAACGTTATCCGCTATCTATTAAAGTATTGGATGCAGATACCAAAGAGTCTATCAAAAATGCTCAAGTGAAAATTGTTGATTTGGATGCCTCCGAAATTAAGAATGCTTCAAAAAAGGCAAATTCAGAAGAGTATGCTGCCAATTTAAAACTTTCAAGCAAGTATGAGTTTATCATCAATGCCGAAGATTATATTGAACTAAAAGAGAAAGTAGTAAAAGCTCCTCAGGGAAATTCTGTCAACTTTTTATTGTATAAAAATAGTCTTCCTGTAAATTTTGAGGTAGTAGATGCTGAAACAGAAAAGCCCGTCAAATCATTTATTAATATTAAACTTGAACGATTAAAAAGGAATATAGTATTTAGAAATGAAGCCAAAGCAAGTGTTAGGGTAACAACTCAAGAGATTTTTACGATTGAAACTGCTGCCGAACACTATATTGCGAAGCAAAGTACTTTTAATATGGCAGATTTTAACCCTACCAAGAAGTATAATTACACCATTCGATTAGAAAAAAGCTTGTTACACTTAACCATTAAAGCCAAAAATAAGCTCAACGGTGAAGTAGTTATTGCTGACAAAGTAGAAGTAACAAATCTTAGTAATAAAGCGAATCATCCCAAAATAGAACGACTAAAAAATGGAGATGCTCTAGTAAGCTTGGCTCCTGACGATACTTATCAGTTAGAAATCAATACAAATGGGTTTGAAAAGTATCAACAGGAGTTATCAAAAATTAAACAAACCGACTTAGAGTGTTTTTTAATGCCTAAACAAAAAATCAAGGGCTTAGTATTATCGGCAATTGATTCTACAAGTGGGAAAGTATTGCGTGCCACTTTTAAGGTGACCGCTAACAAAACTAAAAAATCTTTCACTGTAAATACTTCAGATGATATTTCAGAATATTATTTAGCTTTAGCGGACAAAGACCTTTATCAGATTGAGACCTTTGCGAAAGACTATGAGCTGAAAGTAGAACAAGTAAAATATGCGTCTTCTAAAAAAGCCGTTTTCTATACTGTTTTATTGAAAAAGGTACCTTCGTTAAATAATTCAAAAAATTCCCCACCTCCTAGCGTAGCTACCGCTAAAGCCCCTATTGAAAGTTCAAAAATTAAAGATTTGGCAAATATAGAAATTGGGCAAGCAATTACCCTTGATAATGTGTATTTTGAACAAAGTAGTTTTGTTTTGCAATCTATTTCCTACGAAGAGCTGAACAAGATAGCTGAACTGTTGAAGAGTGCCCCACAAGTCAAGATTGAAATTAGTGGACATACTGATAATATTGGAGATACAAGACTAAACCTAGCTCTTTCAGAAAACAGAGCTCGCGTAGTTTATAATTATTTAGTAAGTAAAGGAATTGAAGAAAGGAGATTGCATTACAAAGGTTATGGAAGCAACAGACCTCTTTTTCCGAATGATTCTGAAGAAAACAAAAAGAGAAATAGACGAGTAGAACTGACAATTTTATAAGTTTTAGTAACTTACTCATGCTATGTATCTTTAAAATTCATAAATTACAGGATATAAAAATTAACCATTTTAAAAAACTATGAAAAGCCCAATTTTAGCCTTCCTTGTATGTATGTTGACAAGTTTTTCCATATTAGCTATCAACAAAACTGACGATGCTAACAGCCGTGTTTATGAATTAAGAATATATTATGCAAGTGAGGGCAAATTTGATGTTCTGATGAATAGGTTTAAAGAACATACTTTACACTATTTTAAAAAACATAAAATGCACTTAGAAGGCTTTTGGTTGCCTTTGGATAATAAAGACCATAAAATGGTCTATGTGTTATCGTATCCATCACGTGAAGCCCGTGAAAAATCATGGAAAGACTTTTCAAACGATAAGGGTTGGATAAAAGTAGCGAAAGAAACGAATGCCAACGGTGAAATAGTAGCTAAAGTAGAAAGTACTTTCTTGAAAACTACTGATTTTTCACCAAACAATTTAAAAAGTGTTGGTGACAGAGTTTTTGAGATGAGAACATATAAAGCTACGCCCAATAATTTACCCCTCTTGTTAGAGAGATTCAGAAGCCATACCCTAAAATTGTTTGAAAGACATGGTATGACTAATATTATTTACTGGACACCAACTGACAAAGAACAGGGAGCCGACAACACATTAATTTACTTTTTAGCTCATAAAAGCCAAGAAGCTGGCATAGCCTCATTTAAGTCCTTCAGAGATGACCCAGAATGGATAGCGGTTCGCAAAGCATCAGAAGAAAAGGGAGGAGGCTCCTTAACGGTAACTGTTACTTCTGAGTATTTAACCCCTGTAGAATTTTCTCCTCTGAAATAATCATCGACTTTATTTCATTAAAATAGATAAAATGTCAAAATTAGCCCTTATTACTGGCGCAAGCTCTGGTATTGGTAAAGCAACTGCCGAAGCGTTTGCTGAATTAGGAATCAATTTAATTATATGTGGAAGGCGTATTGAAAAGCTGGAAGCTTTAAAAGAAAGTCTTTCAGGAAAAGTTGACGTACAAATACTAACTTTTGATGTAAGAGACAAAGAGCAAGTAGAAAGTGCATTGAACTCGCTTTCAGAAACAGCAAAGAACATAGATATTTTAGTGAACAATGCTGGCAATGCACATGGCATGGGTCCTATTCAAGATGGTTCAACAGACGACTGGGATGCTATGATTGATGGCAATGTAAAAGGATTACTATATGTTTCGAGAGTAATTATGCCTTGGATGAAAGCTAGAAAGCAAGGACACATCGTTAATCTAAGCTCTATTGCGGGCAAAAGTACTTATCCAAACGGGAATGTATATTGCGCTTCTAAAGCAGCAGTAGAGGCCATCTCTGAAGGGATGCGTCTGGACTTAAATCCATTTGGTATTAAAGTAACCAACGTAGCGCCGGGGGCTGTTGAAACTGAATTTTCTATGGTCCGTTTTAAAGGAGATGAACAAAAAGCAGATGCTATTTATAAAGGGTTTGAACCTTTAAAGGCCGAAGACATTGCTGATATTATTGCCTTTGCTGTAACTCGACCTGCACACGTAGTAATGGCAGATATTACTTTGTTTCCAGTAGCTCAAGCATCAGCAACTGTTATCAATCGTGAGGCTTTAAAATAGAAATTATCATTTTGATACATTAAAAAGTGAATACTTAATTTAGAAAAATGTCTGTATATACATCATTTTCCAAGTTTTATCACTTAAAATGCTTTTTTGTCAAAAAATAGTAAAAATTCATGGGACATTTAATG
>NZ_JBWKYN010000296.1:0-3574 GCF_059423785.1 Arcicella sp. GW458-12-2-14-TSB2
TAGAAAAGTCATATGTAATATCTAAAAATAGAGGATCGTTGATAATCTGAAATTCTTCGGGTTCGTAAGGCCAGTTATTTTTTTTACAAATTGTTTCAAATAATGCGATGTTTTGTTCTATTGTATGTTCTTTTTTAGATAATAAATTCAGTGCCATAGTTAACAATATTTATGAATGATGCATTTAAAAAGATTCCGCCCCTGTTGGTATTTCCCCCCTTGTTGGTCTTAGTTCATCAACAAGACGTGCGTTAGCAACAAATCAATTAATAACATAATAACACTACAAAACTTGATTTTATGAATGGTTATTAGCAACAGCTCTGATGAATATTCGTTTTATTATATCATTTTTATGAAATGAATATTGACGAGTTGCTGACGCATGTCTAGTTGGTAAACTAACACCAACAAGGGCGAAGTGCTAAAAAAAACTAGATTTTAGTATTAAAAATATTCCTTTAAGAGATAAATAAATACTACCCAAACAAAAAACAAAGGAGATTATAGAAACTACTATATATATTATGCGTTGATTGTACCGCCTCAAGATTAAACCTATAAAGCCAAAATTAAATAATTGGACATCATAAGATGGAAATTTTTTTTGATCTAAAAATTTCGAAAAAAAAACGTACCCCATAAAAAAAAATATGGGGCTAAATATTATTAATAATAAGATATATTTCATTTTATTGGACCTATGTTTATCATGTCAGAAATTATATTCCGCCCTTGTTGGTGTTAGTTCACCAACTAGACATGCGTCAGCAACTCGTCAATATTCATTTCATAAAAATGATATAATAAAACGAATATTCATCAAAGCTGTTGCTAATAATCATTCATGAAATTAGGTTTTGTAGTGTTATTAATTGGTTTGTTACTGACGCATGTGTTGTTGGTGAACTAACACCAAAAAAGGCGAAAATCTTATTCCCAAGGATTATCAATACCATATAAGGGGTATTCTATTTCCTCTCTTTTAGGATAAAAATTTAAAAAACAATAGTTTACAATACGCATTATTTTCAAAAGATACTCATCAGATATTGTAATATACACAGGAACCATTTCTAAACTATATTTATCAGGAATGTCTACTATAACATCATCATATATTCTTGTGTTAAGATTGGATGTAAGTTCAAAGTAAACAACATTCTCCTTGCAATACATCCATGTTGGAAAGGATTTTCTTGGTAAAAGACCAAAGTTCTTATAGAGTTCAAGGGCTTTTTCAATAGTTAAATCAGCTTCTTTTGAAGCGTCTAAAGAAATTTCTTGTCGAGCTTTTATACTTAATTCACGATAAATATTACCTAAATTATATACCTCAATATCTGGATAAATTTCAGTTTCCCTCTTAATACTTCCAACGGTGGCATAAGCAAGACAGCTTAGAATCCAGCCTAAAGTATCTTCTATTAAAAACAGTTTTCTATTATTCTCTTTATCAATCATATATACTTCACACCAATCAAGATGATAAAAATATTCTCCATCAAAATCTAGATTAATGATTGATAAACTAAATACTTCATTTAGTTCGAATGTTATAATGTCTTTTAAGTTACTCACTTCAATTTATTTAAACTTTCTATCAAGTGTAAAAAGCAATTGGATTAACAATAGGCTTAATTAGTTTACTATTTTTATTTACTAATCCTGCTTAGTCTTTTCATGTAATTTATTTATAATGATATTTTTAATGAAGAATTAATTTTATAACTGCTATAATAAAGAGTAAAACAAAGATCACGTTGAGGATAAGAACTAGACCATTAATTATTTTTACCAAAAAAATATTTTTATCCGTTCGAATGAAGGATAAGCTAATTGAATGCGAAGCAATAGTCTTTCTACCAAAACCGAACTCAAACTTTTGGGTATCAAGATTAAGATTTGGTTTATATGTATAAATATAAACCAAATGTAATAGGATTTTGAGTCCTAATAAAGAAAATAGCGTATAACCTAAAACATCTATTGACATATTTTATATATTAAAAATTCATAAATACGATATGATTTTTATGACAAAATCAAGGACGGTAAATATTTTCAGTAACCCTTCGCTCTTATAATTTTATTACTGCGATAGGTCTATTTTATGACTATAGCTACCTTAATCGAAGGGATTATAAATGCCATAATCACTATAATGAGAAGCATCGTTATCAGGAGATAATTCTAAAAAGCAATAATTCAAAATTTCCATTATTCTTAAAAGATATTCATTAGAGATAGTAGTATAGGTGGGTATCATTTTTAAACTAGATTCATCTAAGAGGTTTGACTCATCGTTATTAAATATATCTGAATCGTCTCTTTCTGTAAGTTCGAAAAAAACTATATTATCCTTACAGTACATCCAAGTATGAATGCCCTTACCATTTAAAAAGCCAAAATCTCTTGTTAGTTCTGATGATTTATCTAGAGCCCAATAAGTTTCCTTTGAATCGTATTGAAAATCTTTTGTAAGTAGTTTACTATAGATTTTACCCACAGAAAACACTTCGATATCTGGATCTATTATAGCTTTTCGTTCAATATTTCGACTTGTGGCATAACCAATATCACTTAAGATGGAAATTAAAGGTGTAGCCAATAACAACAACCTTCTATTATTTAAATTATCTATGATATACACTTCACACCAATCTCCAAAATATACATGTTCACCATTATAATCGAGATTAATGATTGATAAACTAAATATTTCATTTAGTTCGAGTGTTATAATGTTTTTTAATTTACTCATTTTTAATAAATACTAAACTCTTACGGCTACTAAAATAAGAGTAAATGCAATGTATATATAAATAGTAGTTATTACTCCATTAATTATCTTAATTAAGATATTATTTTTATCTGTTTGAATAAAATTTATATTAATCAAATATGATACTATAGTACTTTTACCCCACCCAAAACCCAGATTTAGTTTTGGTTTATAAATAACAATATAAACTAAATGCAATAATATTTTGAAACCTATTAGGGAAAAGAGTATTACGCCTAGAATGTCTTTAAGTTTATAATTATTTTTAATATAGTCTATAATTTCTGACCACGATATCGTTAAAGATTTTTGCAAAAAAATATCATTTAATATGCTCATTACTTTCTTTATTTTTTTTCGGGTGTATCCCCTTGTTAGTGAACTAATACCTACCCGTAAGGGAGTTAAATAAACAATTCCACATGAGATACGGGCTGGACAACGAAACGGACGAATGCAATTCGTCCCTACTTAATTATTCTACCATTCTTGTCTTAGTCCACGCGTTTCATTTAATATAAAATATTAGTTTAGTACAATCCCATCATAAATACAACAATACTGCTTTCACAAATTATTTCAGACTTCACATACATTTGCTTTTGTTACCTCACTCCTATCTTCATTGTTCGAACACTCACCGTTTTGGATGATATAAAGAATGCTTTGTAAAGTGTCCGAGAAACGATTTTATCAATTTGACTTATTTTAAGCAATGAGTAATCTTTCGTGATTTGTATTTTTTTTAAAAATAAGTCGACTAGATAAATATTTAGCATCCCATAATAG
>NZ_JBWKYN010000297.1:0-3539 GCF_059423785.1 Arcicella sp. GW458-12-2-14-TSB2
TTTTGACGAAAATTTAATGAGTTTTACCCAAATTTCAAAGAACGATTATTTCATGAATCTTAATAAGTCCCTCGCTACGAATACAAGAAGATAATATAAAATTTACCATTAGTTTTTACACCAACTCCTTAATAAAATTAGCATAAATCTTCGTCAGCAACTTTGATGCATTCTTGTCCGCTCCTTCAGCATGTGGGTGGATGCCGTCGGGTAGATAGATGCGTTGTCTGTTCATATCTAGTGTGGTGTTTTGTCCGTTTGTGTAATTGCTCCAAGGCTCTTGTGTCCACAGAGATTTTGAACCTTGCACAATCTGTTGTGAAAAACCTGTCTTTTCCCACATTCGCAGTAACGGAAAGCCCCAATAATCGGCGAGAACCTCTTGTGCCTGCGAAACTGGTGTGAGCAAATCGTTTTCATAATGCCCAACAAAGGCTATACGGGCGAATTTGTTGTATTTTAAAATCAAGTCTATTAAATAATTCATTGCTCCGATAAAATAACGCCTGTCATCACGTTGTGCAGGAATAACGCTAAGGTCGTTACTATAACCGTCGTTTCGCCCGTGGTCGAAGATGAAGAAATCGGGCATTGGTTTGGTACCGTCTAAGTAAGGTAACAGCCTATATTCGTAGCTACAAGCAAGCATTTTTGTCTTCTCCGCATCGGTTAAAACATCAGGTGGATTATTACTTAAAGAGCCTTTAATAGTATCCCAAGTATCGATTAAAGTTTGTATTTCCGACTTTTTACGCGCCAAGGCATACATAAAATTCTGATATGCCAAACCATTATACGAACCATCTGCCCGACTAATCCTTGCAGTAGAACTCCCCACAGCCATATTGATGCCGACCCCGCCCAAACTGGCTGGGCCATCAGTCGGGTATCTGCCCCCTTCGGGAATGGAGGTTCCGAAATGCAGAAAGGTTTTGCCTGATAATAAATTCGACGAGCCATTTTCTAACTTCGTAATTCGTTCTTGCTCTGTCGATAATTGTGCCGTTGATACCGCCTTGGTAAAGACTGTGTATTTAGTGAGACTGTAATTTTGCCCTACCACCCCACTCAAGTACATTTTTGTTGCCTGAACAGGTATCGTAAGCTGATAATCATTATAAAAGTCTACAAAACCATCACGCCCTTTGTTTTCATAGCCTACCACTTGGTTTGCTGAATTTAAATAAACTACCGCCCACATTGCCGACCCGCCAATGGCTGTGCTAATCCTCAGGATGTCGGTCGGTAAAATGTTGTAGGTTGCATATTTTTTGGTCGCATCATCATGAATGCTGGCATTGTTCCAAGGGTATTTCCCCTCAATGTCGCTCGTAGGGGTTTGTACCATATTGCTCGATAATACATTGCCTAGATAGCTAAACATATTTTGCTTTTTCTTCAAAATAACGCCCCCAGATGCTAGAAAGCCATTTACTTTATAATAGGCACAGTTGTTTGGAAACTGTATTTCCAAATCTGTAAACGGAGTATTCACGCCCGTATCATTTCCTTGATATTGGGTAGAAATAAGGTTGTTGTTGGTATCATAAAAAAACAATAGCTTCATCGCCGACCCTCCGATGGTGGATGTGATAAAATGTTTGCTTCCGTCGTTGATGATGGTGGTGTAACATCTAATATCCGACGTGGCTTCGCCTGTTCCTGAAAAATTGATGTACTTTCCATTAACCATTGTTAGTGGATAAGTAATATACTGATTGATGCTGCTTACAGATGTTTTGTCTGTATCGTCATAATCATTCTTGCTTAGCTTTTTTCCTGTATCAAAACTTGTCCCATTCCAGAAATATATCAGGTCTGTATCTGCAACGTATACTAGGGTACCGACAGTAAGTCTTTCCGTAGGAATGGTATTGCGTTCGGTGATTGATTGACAGGTCTTTAGGCCTCCTAATATCTCATTTCCGTATGCGGTAGGAAATTTGTCTGCTTCTGAGAACGGCCTTACCGCTGCGGTAACGAGTGTTCCTATATTGTTTGCCATATAAATTTAGTGATTGAGTGAGTTGTGAGTTAGTGAGTTAGTGAGTTAGTGAATTGTGAGTTAGTAAATGAGTAATAGTCACTCACGCTTTGCAGTCGCTCGCTTCCAGCGAGTGACGACTATTAAAAGTCCTCTGGACGAATGTGTAATTGTGAATCAGCGAGTTAGTGAATTGTGAGTTGGTAAGTGACTATTAGCAGTCCTCTGGACGAATGTTATAAACTACCTAATTAATTTGTATTTGAATGCCCGTACCGTTTTGGATGTTGTTAGTCCTGTAGACGTTGTAGCTCGTTACATTCCCAAACGAATTTGTTACATGCTGAACAGATTTTGTCCAAGCCGTACTTGCCAAACCGCTGATACTAAAACTGGCGTCGCCAAAGCTGGCTGGGTAGCAATAATAGATGTATTCGCCATTGCCATTCAGCGTAAGGGTGCGGTTGCGTGTGGTGGCCAAAGTGTTGTTGGCTAATCCTAACACCTCCGCATTGGTTAACGTACCGTTGGCATTAGTTCCCCAATAGGCTTTGTTCAAAAAGCTGACGGCAGTATTGGCGCTCACGGCATTCCTACCGTCTGATACCGTGAGGGTATAGGTAGTGTTCGTGGTTAAACTAACGGTCTTGGTTATACTTCCGCCTGTTACTACGCCAATACCATTGTTGATGTTGATGGCGTTCGCACTTTTGTTGAAGGTGTAACTAAACGTTATGCTCGTGACGGTACTCCCTTTTTCAGCATTGTTGACGTTGTTTATAAACGAGTAGATGACGATGGGAACATATTCCAAGGCTTCTATCCTACTCAAAATCGTTTTAGACAGGTTACTTATTAATGCACTGCCATCAAAAAAATACTTCGCCGTGTCGCCGTCGTTGTTTTCGTCTTCTATCACCATGATTTCCCTGCACCTGCCCAAGTACTTGCTGGTATCGATGTCGGCAAATTTTGCATAATAGTCCCTGAAATAATCTGAGACGGCCTTGATGCCATCCTCACGGTCGGAGGCATTGGCGAAAAATGCTCCGTTCCAGTATTTCAGATACGAGTTGTTGCCATTGATGATAAAATAGCAATCGCCAAAATCGCCCACAGAAGGCAAGTTTAGCTCGTTGCTAAAATACACAATGCGCTTGTCTTTAAATCCGTTTACGCCTAATAAAACTCCCATTGTTTATTTTTTTATGTGGTTAGGTTTTTTGAAAAAAATCGTGGTCAAAAACCGCGGTCTGTGGCACACAGAACACAAAGTCATTCGTCCGAAATTACTTATGGCATGGCTGTCTTAGTTGCATGATAATTATTAAATAATTGGAAGGGGCTGTTTGTGTTCTGTGTGCCACAAACCACTGTTATAGCTTTCAATTCTTATCACTAGCGAGGGACTTAAGTCCCTCGCTAGTGATAAGAGCATTGATTATCAAACACTTATCAACTCGTGGGTAATCAATAACACTTAAGTCCTATTGATTACCCACATCTTTTAAAAAAGTTAAAATGAGGATGTGGTTATTGATAAAATTAGCTTAAA
>NZ_JBWKYN010000298.1:0-3518 GCF_059423785.1 Arcicella sp. GW458-12-2-14-TSB2
GAGCGAAGCGAGTTTAGGAATTCTTGATTTTTTTGTTACTTTTTGCATCAAGGCAAAAAGTAAGGACGAGAATAAATCCAAAAAACATTAAAATCTTTTAAAACTTGCTTTTCCAAGAGAAAATTCGGGATGACTCATGTTTAGCATATCAAAATCTCAAAAACTTCCTTTAAGCTCAGTCTTTGCTAAAGTAGCCTTCATGGCATTAATTGGTTTGACTAGCAACGAAGGTGGATTATTATGGTCAAAATTAATAGATTCATAGGTTTTCTTAGTCGTCTGTATATTCAACTGAGCAATCATTGCACCATCGTAATAGGATTTTGTACTGGGTCTTTTTAACCTTGAAATACGGCTTAATTTAACTTTTTCTAGCGTTTTTAATATTTTTTTCCACTCACTAGCCTTGGTTTTATAACTGTACCTTTCAGCATTAATGCTGACGATTGTACTATCGGCAGTGATAAATAAATGCTTTTGTACACCTCTTGTCTGATAGCTGAGTGCTAGCGAACGAATTGCTTCTGGCTTAGAAGTATTTATTCCGAGTAGTAAAAATATAATAAGTAGTTTGTTCATGATAAGGAAAAGATGTTATAAGTTAACAAATATACTGTTAACTCATAATGTCTTTCTTAGGTAAGCTCAAATAAAATATAAGTACCATTTTCGGTTGCACCTTTCCCTTTTTCTTTAAAGCCTTTCTTTCTATAAAATTCAATGGCATTGACATTGTTTGATAAGCATTTTAATCTGATAGGTAAACCAAGTTTTTCAATTACAGCTTCCAGCAATTTACTTCCAATACCATTATTTTGATGTTTTTCGTCAATATATAAATGATGAATAAAGTTATCTTCTTTCCAAACCGAAATAAAGCCGATTACGGTGTTTTCTTCAAAAGCCACTAAGATGTATTCATCTTCGGTTTCTTCTTCAAAATCCGATAGCCTGAATGATGAAGTATCAAGCCAAGTAAAAGTGTTTTGTCGTTCTTTTAAGAATAAATATCTTAATGCATCATTATCTATTTCCCTTCTTTCTATGATTGTTAGCATTGTTCAATATGTTTTTTGAAACTTCGCACTGGTGGATAATAAATGCACCAAGGACGAAAGCTCTTTGCTACTCCACCACAATCTCATCTACAAACAACCAAGGTTTATCTCCTGCACCTGTTGAGTTGGCAGGAATTGTACCAAATGAACGGGCAATAACTTTGATATACCTCACTGTTTTTTGATTGAAAGATAATGTTACCTTCGTTACGCCTTCTTTAGCAGGAACGGCGATATTTTGTGATGAAATCTCCTCAAAATTTACGCCATCCGACGAGCCTAATATTTGTACTTGTGAAGGAATCCAAATCCAGCTAGATGGTTTATGAAAGAAACGAAAAGTAGCTTTTTGGATAGCGGTTTCTTTCCCAAAATCTAACGTTCCTCCAAAATCTAGCCCGTTCCAACCTAACCATTCTTCATCACCAAACTGACTTTCTCCGCCAAACATTCCATTGGTTAATGCCTGAGCACCTCCACGAGTGTAGCGTTTATCAGCAGGTGTTGTTAGGTTAATCAACACGCCAGTAGCTTTGTTGTAGGTAATAGTTCGGGTTATTTCATCAACCAGTTTCCCCTTCATCACTGTAGAGGCCTTCATGGTAGTACTATTAATAATGCTAATTGGTTCTTTGTAAATATTAGATGTCAGTGTCGGGCTACTTCCATCTAACGTATAATAAATGGGAGCATTGCCATTATCACAACTCAATGCCAACTGAATACTATTGTCTTGCCCTTTCAACATCTTCGTTTTTATTTCAAAGAAATGCTTGGCGTAATTTACCTGACGAATATCCATGCGATTGAGATAAGAACCCAATCGATTTAAAAAGTCATCATAATTTCTTGATGCCTTAGGCGACCAGTCTACTTCTGCTAACGCTACGGCTCTTGGAAATGTCATGTATTCAACATGAGAACCCACAGGAACTTGTTCTGTCCATAAGTTTGCTTGCCCTCCTAAAATATAGCCTTCTTCTTCCTTCGTCAATCCTTCTGGGATAGGTTCAAAGCTGTAAATTTTAGGGAGATTAATAAAGCCACCAAAAGCCAAAGGCTCGTTAGGGTCTTCCGACTGATAATAATCTAAATAACAATGAGACGTAGGCGAAATAATCGCATGGTGCTTTAATTTAGCCGCCGTTCCTCCACTTTCTATACTTCTCCACGCCATTACAGTGGCGTTAGGTGCTAGTCCACCATCCAATATTTCGTCCCAACCAATAATTTGTCTGCCTTTTTGATTAACGTGTTGTTCGATACTTTTGATAAAATCACTTTGTAGTTCATCAATACTTTTCAGCCCTTTATCTTTCATTCTTTGCTGACAATTTGGGCATTTATGCCAAGCCGTTTTCGAAGCCTCATCGCCACCAATATGAATATATTTACTTGGGAAAATATCCATTACTTCATCCAAAATATCGTTTACAAAAGCAATAGATGATTCTTTCGGACAAAACTCTCCTTGTAATAACAATTGTTTTCCTGTGCTATCCAAACAAGCAAACTGAGGATAAGCAACCAAGGCAGCGTTTGAATGGGCAGGCACATCTATTTCTGGAATAATCGTAATGAATCGTTCAGCAGCATATTTTACGATGTCTCGCATTTCAGCTTGCGAATAAAAACCTTCATTAGTTGGCCATTGGGGCGACTTAGCAGTATGTAACAATGGATATTTTTTACTTTCAAAACGGAAAGCTTGTCCATCAGTAAGGTGCCAGTGAAAGCGATTGAGCTTTAATGCTGCTAATTCATCAAGGTATTTTTTGATAAAAGTTACAGGCATAAAATGACGAGAAACATCTAGCATAATTCCTCTGTACGGAAATCGTGGGGCATCATTGATGGTTAAGGACGGTACTTTACAATCGATTGTTTGGACAAAAGCACTTTGTTCAATATCAGTAGGTAATAATTGTAGGATACTTTGTACGGCATAAAATACGCCCGAAGTATTCACGGCTTTGATATTTATTTGTGAGGGACTGATTGTTAATACATATCCCTCAGTATTTTGAAGGCTTTTGTCAAACTGAACAACAATGCTATTAGATTTGCTTATTTTTGATTGAAAACTTAACTGAATGCCTGCTGATTTTTGTAGTTTTTCGATGAGTGGTTTTAAGGCTAATCGAGTTTCAGTTTTTTTGGTAAGGTCAATAATCTTTGTTTCTTTATTGATTTGAAAGAAGCCTTGACCTTGGGTAATTTGCTGTGGAGCTGGAATAATGTTGATTGACTCTTGAGCCATTGTGTTACTAAAAATACAAAAGCACGTGAGTAATAAAATAATACGATTCATTTTTAATTGGATTGAAGTATTGCTGATTAAACAATTTGGATAATAACTGAATTGAGAAGTAGAAATTATAAAAAAATACTTAAAGAGTTTTTCTTTCAAGCTAAAATTGTTGGCTTCTGACGATTATCTTTAATTAATTAAGATAGAAT
>NZ_JBWKYN010000299.1:0-3458 GCF_059423785.1 Arcicella sp. GW458-12-2-14-TSB2
AATCAGGACAATTATTTGGGATAATAAACCTAATTTGTGGCATTATTCTAAAACAAATTCCAATTTAACTATGTCAGATTCTAAACAACAAAACTCCAGAAGAGATTTTCTTAAAACGAGTTCTTTGGCGTTGGGTAGT
The DNA here is from genome assembly GCF_059423785.1 of Arcicella sp. GW458-12-2-14-TSB2. Taxonomy (NCBI): domain Bacteria; kingdom Pseudomonadati; phylum Bacteroidota; class Cytophagia; order Cytophagales; family Flectobacillaceae; genus Arcicella; species Arcicella sp. GW458-12-2-14-TSB2. Next base: position 140 of record NZ_JBWKYN010000299.1, read on the forward strand.
TTTTTCATTGTACCCCGTCATGTATTAGGCAAAGGCTATATTGCTCCTAGCGACAAACTCAATATTGCAGCCATCGGTGCAGGTGGCAAGGGGCAGTCCGATATTATTAATGCTTATAATAATGGGACTTCAAATATAGTAGCATTATGTGATGTAGATTGGGGCAGAACCAAAGGAACCTTTGAGAAATTTCCTAATGCAAAAAAATACCGTGATTTTAGGGTGATGCTACAAGAAATGTCTAAAGACATTGATGCGGTAACTATTTCTACTCCCGACCATTTCCATGCTTATGCAGCTATGCAATGTATGCAGATGGGAAAACATGTATATGTACAAAAACCATTGACACACAACATTGCAGAGGCTAGAATGCTGACTAAGGCTGCAAGAAAATACAAAGTCGTAACCCAAATGGGCAACCAGGGTTCATCTAACCCTGCTCAGAATACAGCGATTAAATGGTTTGACGAAGGTAAAATTGGAGCTGTTCATACGGTAAATATTTGGACAAACCGCCCAGTTTGGCCACAAGGAATTCCTGTTCCTACAGACAAGCCACCATTGATTGAATCAATGTCACCAAAAGATTGGGATACTTGGGTTGGGCCAGCACAGTGGGTAGACTACCATCCGCTTTATCATCCTTTCAAATGGCGTGGTTGGTGGAATTTTGGTACTGGGGCATTGGGTGATATTGGTTGCCATACGATTGACTCTGCTTTTAGAATTTTAGGTTTAGGGTATCCAACTGAAGTAGAATGTAGCGTAGGGGCTGTATTTATCAAAGATTGGACTCCTGAATATATTCCTGAGGGCTGTCCGCCTTCATCACACGTTGAAATTAAATTCCCTGCAACAAAGAAGAACAAATCAGCAATGAAGATGATTTGGATGGATGGTGGTATTAGACCAATGCACCCAGATTTAATTCCTGCCAACGAAGCCATTAGTAACGACGGTGGAGCAAATGGTATTATTCTAACGGGTACAAAAGGTATCATGACCATAGGTATGTATGGAAATGACCCTAAAATTTACCTAAATTCAGGAGAGAAAATTGAAGCCCCTAAAGTAACCCCGACTGACGTAAAACCTTTACCTGAATATGGCCATCAGGTTAGTTGGACAGAAGCTTGTAAAGCAGGCTATGATAGTAAGGCACATAAAGCTTTGACATCATCATTTGATTATTCTGGTCCACTTACTGAAACGGTATTGATGGGTAATTTAGCTATTCGTAGTTATATGCTTCGTAAGAAAAATGAAAAAGGGAACTTTGATTTCTACGGAAGAAACAAATTGATATGGAATGGTGGCGATATGAAAATCACTAACTTTGATGATGCTAACCAATTTGTTGGTCGCGAGTATCGTGAAGGCTGGAAAATTGCAGATGTATAGTATTTAAAACACGAAAGACAATCTTATAAGATTGTCTTTCGTATTTATTGACAAAAATTAATCTACCTCTGCTTTATTGACTCTTTTTGGAGTAACCTTTCCATCAACCATTGGCTTCGAACCTACTGCGATGGCTTTAATCATATTAGTCATATGAGGCATATCTAAACTTTCAAACTCATCATTAACAGAGTGATATAATTTATCAATATCAATTTGGTCTGATGAAATAGAATGAGCAGGTACACCCAATCTTGCTAAAGTAGCATTGTCTGAACGATAAAATAAGTTTTGCTCAGTATATGGGTCGGGATGAAAACTGTAGTTTGTACCTTTTACAGCCTCTTGTAGGAATGTTCCAAAGTCAGAACGTTCAAATCCTGTAATAAAAGCTGAATTAGGACCAAATTTTGACGGTTTACCAATCATTTCAATATTAAACATTGCTACAATTTCATCAGGATTTAATTGCTTTGAAAAATATTGTGAGCCATATCCACCAATTTCTTCTGCAGTGAAGCATACAAAAATTAGAGTACGTTCAGGTTTGCCTAGTTTTTTATAATAATCAGCTAAAGTAACGACGGCAGTAGTACCAGAGGCATCATCATCCGCTCCGTTTGCGATTGAATCTCCTTCAACCGCTTTTTGATAACCAAGGTGGTCGTAATGACCAGAGAATACTAAATATTCATTGGCTCTTTTTCCTGGAATCATTCCCGCCACATTCGCAAGTGGAAGTGTCTCTATACTATTTTTTAATGCTACCTTTATTGAACTCAATTGGCTAGAATCTGCTAAAACGAATAATTGTGATTCTCCTTTACCTACACTTTCGCTCATTGAGCCACTTCCCAAATATCGCTTATAGTTAGCAAACATCTTTTGATGTTTAGGATTAACCAGTACAATAGCATCTAGGTTTTTCTTTTTGATTTCGCCATAAGCTTTTCTTAAATTATCATTTTCGTTAACATAGAAAACGGATACTTTGGAAGGGTCTGTCCATGACAAAGATTCTTTAGCTGTCACAAAAAAATATTTGTCATTTTCAATAGTTGTATTATTCAAAGTAACAGCAGCTTGTTGTGGCTTCAATGAATACATATTGAACTTCTGCTCAAATGAAGTAAGCCCAGTCAAAGGTTTTAATCCAATTCTCTTAAATTCATTTTGTAGGAATAGTGAAGCCTTTTCGATACCAGGCGTAAAAGTTCTTCTACCCATCATATCATCGGCACTAAGTGTTTTAATGATTCTTGCTACTTCATTCTCTTTTATTCCCGCTTGTGAAAAACCATGAAAAGTAATAAATGATGCAAAGATTACTGTGAATATTTTTCTCATATTTTCTTATTTTTTATTACAAAAATAGTCTACTAGACCATTAAATAAATTTATTGACCTAGTATTTCCTGTAATTTTGATGAATGGGCTTTATAAAAGAATGAATGGCTATAAGAAAATAAGATTATTATCATCGAAAAAATATCTGAACTCATTACTATTTATTTTCCCCATTTACTCAAATACAATGTTGCACCTAAAGAAAAATATCTCCGTAGAAAGTTTTTAGATTGTTCTGTAGTTTCATTACCACTAGCAGAATGGCTATATGTAGGGTTTTGATTGAAAACATTCATTAAACTTCCATTCAGCTTTACCTTATTATGCCATAAATAGCCAGAGACTGTTAAATCTAATATAGGGATGGTTCTAATATTTTTTTGAAAGAAATTTTGGAAGACCGTCAAATTACTATTGATAAATAGTTTTTCAGTAAGTTGCGATTCAGTCCTTATAGCAAATTCATTTCTAAAATTCCATTTTATATTATTTCCTAAATCATTTCCAAAGAGATTTCCTTTCCAATCAAGCTTTAATGAAGTAGTTCTAATCGGATTCCATTTTAATG